>NZ_JBEOVY010000501.1:0-4235 GCF_040295745.1 Saccharopolyspora sp. NPDC002686 | reverse complement strand
GGCTCCTCCGACGCCGCGCTACCGGTCGCCGCCCGACGCGCGGACGTGCACCTGACCTGGGGCGAACCGCCGGATGCCGTGGCGCGGAAGGTGAAGCTGCTGCGCGAGCTGGCCGCCGAGGCGGGGCGCACCCTGCGGTTCGGCATCCGCGCGCACGTCATCACGCGGGACACCAGCGCGGACGCCTGGGCCACCGCGCAGCGGTTCGTCGACCAGATGGATCCCGCCGACGTCGCCGCCTCGCAGGCGAAGCTCAGCGCCACCGAGTCCACCGGCCAGCGCAACATGGTCGCCCTGCACGGCGGGGTGCTGCGCAGCAACGCTCGCGAGCTCGAGATCCACCCCGGTCTGTGGGCCGGCGTGGGACTCCTGCGAGGTGGGGCGGGCACGGCGTTCGTCGGCAGCCACCGCGAGGTCGCCGACCTCATCGAGGAGTACCACTCGGTGGGCATCGAGGAGTTCGTGCTCTCCGGCTACCCGCACCTCGAGGAGGCGTACTGGTTCGGCGAGGGCGTCCACCCCGAGCTCGCCCGCCGCGGCCTGCGCTAGGCCAGGGCGATGTCCTGCGGCCGCACCGGGACCCTGGCCAGCTCCAGACCGGTGGCGGCGCGCAGGGCGTTGACGATCGCCGGGGTCGACGACAGCGTCGGCGGTTCGCCCACGCCGTTCAGACCGTACGGCGAATCGGGGTGCGGGAACTCGTACAACGAGATCGGCATGCTCGGCACGTCCAGGATCGTCGGGATCAGGTAGTCGGTGAACGACGGGTTGCGGATGCGGCCGTTCTCGTCGAGCAGGACCTCTTCCATCACGGCAAGGCCGAGGCCCTGCGCGCTACCGCCCTCGATCTGCCCGGCCACCGACAGCGGGTTCATCGCCTTGCCGACGTCCTGCGCGGTGGCCAGCTCGACCACCTTCACCAGACCTAGATCCACATCGACGTCGACGACCGCGCGGTGCGCCGCGAAGGCGTAGGCGATGTGCGCGTCCCCCTGGCCGGTCTCCGGGTCGATGGTCGACGTCGGCCGGTGGTGGAACTCGAAAACGCGCTCCACCTCACCGGAACCGACGAGGTCGGCGATCGACATCAGCGCGGTGCCGCTGGAGTCGACGACGTGGTCGTCACGCAGCGCCAGCACCTCGGCCGGTTGGCCGGTGCGCGCTGCCGCGCGCCGCAACAGCTCCTGCGCTACCAGTCGGCAGGCCCCCTGCACCGCGCCACCGGACATCCAGGTCAGGCGGGAGGCGGACGCCGAACCCGCGTCCCCGATCGCGGTGTCCGCCGGCAGCACCACCACTCGGGACACGCCCAGCTCGGTGTTGGCGATCTGGCACTGCACCGTGGTGACGCCCTGGCCGCATTCGGCCGCCGCCGTGTGCACCGACGCCACCGGCTCACCTCCGGCAGCCGACACCACCACTCGTGCGGTGGAGATGTCGTCGACTCCGCCGGAGTACCCGATCGCCTTCACCCCGATCGCGTAGCCGACGCCGCGGCGGATGCCCTCGCCGTGCGAGGTGTTGGACAGCCCGCCAGGCAGCAGTTCCGGATCCGGCGGTGGCATCGGGCGGTCGCGCAGGTCCGCCAGCAGCTCGGCGACCGGCGCCGGGCCGTCCACCGCCTGGCCGGTGGGCAGCACCGTTCCGGTCGTCATCGCGTTGCGCAGCCGCAGTTCCAGCGGATCCAGGCCGAGCTCGCGGGCGAGCTTGTCCATGTTGGACTCGCAGCCGTAGGTGGACTGCACCGCGCCGAACCCGCGCATGGCCCCGCACGGCGGGTTGTTGCTGAACGCGGCGAAACCATCGATCTCCGCGTTGGGCACCTCGTAAGCACCGGCGACGAAGTAGCAGGCGTTGGCGATGACCACCGGCGAGGTCGAGGTGTACGCACCACCGTCCATCACCAGCTCCGCCTTGACGTGCACCAACTTCCCGTCCCGCGTCGCGCCGTGCTCGAAGCGCATCTTGGCCGGGTGGCGGTGCACGTGCCCGAAGAACGACTCCTCCCGGTCGTAGACCATCTTCACCGGTTTGCCCAGCCGCAGCGCCAGCATGCACGCGTGGACGTGCACCGAGAGGTCCTCGCGTCCGCCGAACGCGCCGCCTACCCCGGCCAGCGTCAGGCGCACCTTGTCGACGGGCAGCGCGAGGCAGGGGGCGATCTGCTCCAAGTCCTTGTGCAGCCACTGCGAGGAGACGTGCAGCTCGACACCACCGTCCTCGGTGGGCAGCGCCAACCCCGATTCCGGCCCCAGGAACGCCTGGTCCTGCATGCCGACCTCGTACTCACCGCTGACCACCACATCGGCCCGGGCACGCGCGGCGGCGACGTCGCCGTGGCGGATCTTGACGTGGCGGACCAGGTTCCCCTCCGGGTGCACCCGCCTGGTGGCCCCGTCCAGAGCCCGCTGCGCGTCCGTCACCGGTTCCAGGAGCTCGTAGTCGACCTGGACGAGCGCGGCGGCGCGCTTCGCGGTCCGCGGGTCGTCCGCCGCGATCAGCGCCACGGGTTCTCCCTGGTAGCGGACCTCGTCGATGGCCAGCACCGGCTGGTCCGCCACCTTCATCCCGTAGGTCTTCGCACCGGGCACGTCCTCGTGCGTCAGGACCGCGTGCACCCCGTCCAGCGCCAACGCCTTCCGCACGTCGACGGACCGGATGCGCGCGGCGGCGTGCGGGCTGCGCAGCGTGGTCCCCCACACCATGCCGGACACCCACAGGTCCGACGAGTAGGCGAACTGGCCCGTGACCTTCAGCGTTCCGTCCGGGCGGGGCGTGCTGCGCCCCACCGCCCCGGCTCGCTCGGTGCTGATCGTGCGGTGGACGGACTGCTCACGCATGCCTGCTCCCTACTAGCGGCCGGATTACATGTAATATCGCTGTCGAATCCCCCACCGACGAGTGAGGTCCCGCGATGTCCTCGGCACCCCGCCGCCTGACCCCGCTGACCGGCGAAGGCCTGCTGGCCGACCGCACCTACGCCGCGCTCAAAGCCGCCGTCCTGGACGGCACCCTGCCGCCCGGCACCGGGCTGAGCGTGCCCGAACTCGCCCGCCAGCTGGACGTGAGCCGGAGCCCGGTGCGCGAGGCCGTCCAGCGGCTGATCCACGACGGAGTGGCCACCCACGTGCCGCACCGCGGCGCCGAGGTCAGCCGGGTGGACATCGACGACCTGCGCCAGCTCTACGTGGTGCGCGAACAGCTCGAAGGCCTGGCCGCCCGGCTGGCCACCGAGAACCTCGGCGCCGAAGGGCTGTCCCTGCTCCGCGAGATCCTCGCCGAGCACGAGCGGGCCCTGGCCGACGACGCCGACAACGCCGCGCACATCGAGCTGGACATGCGGTTCCACCGAGCGGTGCGGGAACTCGCCGACAACCCGCACCTGCTCGCCACCCTGGAACCGATCGCCGGACGTTCCCACTTCGCACTCCACTCGCTGTGGCGCAGCGACGAGGCGCCGCGGCTGGCCCTCGACGAGCACCGGGCGGTGGTGGACGCGATGGCCAGCGGCGACCCCGAGTTGGCCGAAGTCGCCGCTCGCCGCCACATCTCGCGGCTGCGCATCCGCCTGAGCCAGGCCACCGCCCGCGCCCCGGAACGTCACCGGCTCGGCCGCGACCGGTGATCAGCTCGCCGGATCCAGCTCCTCCGCCCAGGAGTCCGGCGTGTAGCCGGCGTAGGCGTCGGCGTGCGAGTTCGTCGCCGAGGCCTGCGTGAGCTCACCGCGCAGGTACGCCTCCGCCTCCGCCCGGTCCTTCGGCGGCGGGGTCGGCTGCAGGCCCAGCAGGTGGGCCATGTTGTTGCCCAGGTAGCCCTCCAGGTCGTCCTCGGACAGGCTCAAGCCCTGCGGCGGTTCGTGGCAGAGCACCTCCAGCTCGCGCGCCCACATTCCCGGTTCGTTGGGCGGCGAGTCGGTGCCGTAGACCATCTTGGTCTTCTTCATCTCCTTGGCGAACTCCACGATCCGCGACTGCAGCAGCCAGCCGGACTCGCCGATCACGTTGTGCGAGTCCTGGATCATCCAGAACGCCTCGAAGCAGTACACGCCACCGGTCTGGATCCCGAAGTGCCCCAGGATGAACGTGACGCCGGGGAACTCGCGGATGATCGGGTAGAACTGGGTGGGGATCGAGTACGGGCCGTCACCGGTGTGGATCAGCACGATCACGCCCAGCTCGTCGCACACCAAGATTCTCGAGGCCGGGCAGGCGCAGGGCACCATCCGCGACGACATA
>NZ_JBEOVY010000500.1:0-4262 GCF_040295745.1 Saccharopolyspora sp. NPDC002686 | reverse complement strand
GCAGGTCTTCGCGCGGGCGCCCGGCCGCTAGCTCGTGGAGGGCGATCGCGGCGACGAGCAGCGTCGCGACGGGTTCCGCCGGTTCCCAGAACGGTCGGTCAAGGCCGGAGCGCGGCTTCCGGTGGGCGTTCGCGGACCGCGCCGTAGGCGAGGACGTACGGCGGGATCTTGCGCAGCCACGGGAGTTTCGCCGTCGCCCGCAGGGGGAGCGGCAGGCGTGCGGTGTTGCCGAAGTCGATCTCGCCGTGCAGGGCCGGCGTGATCACGTTGTCGTGGATCACGCGCTGGAGCCGCTGGATCAGGACGGTCGTCGGCCACCTGCGGCGTTGCACCGCCGCGACGTGCTTGCGCTCCAAGCGGCCTTCGCGCAGCGGTCCGGCCAGGTAGCGGGCCGCTGCGACCGCGTCTTGGACCGCGAGGTTGATCCCGATCCCGCCGACCGGCGACATCGCGTGCGCGGCGTCGCCGATGCACAGCAGACCCGGGACGTGCCACTTGCGCAGCCGGTCCAGGGTGACGTGCAGCAGCTTCACGTCGTCCCAGTCGGCCACCAGGTCCCGCCCGGCCAGCCAGGGGATCTTGTGCACCAGGTCGGCGTTGAACTCCTCGACGGGCCGGTTGCGGCCCTGCGCGTCGGTGCCCTTGGCGATGATCTGGGCCACCTGGAAGTAGTCGCCGCGGTCCAGCATCGCCATGAACGCGCGATCCCGGATCAGCCCGATCGCGCCCACCGGGTCGTCGGGGTGGCGCGGCACCCGGAACCACCGGACGTCCATCGGCGTCGGGAAGTCCTGCAGGCCCAGCTCGGGCATGGTGCGCACGAACGACTTCCGGCCGTCGCAGGCCACCGTGATGGTCGCCCGGAGCTCGCCGGTGCTGCCGTCGGAGGTGCGGTAGCGCACGCCGTTGACGCGGCCGCCTTCGCGGATCAGCTCGGTCGCCTCGGTGTTCATCCGCAGGTCGAAGCAGGGCTCCTGCTTGCCGGCGTCGGCGAGCAGGTCCAGGAAGTCCCACTGCGGGACCATCGCGATGTAGTTGTACTTCATCTTCAGCCTGCTGAAGTCGCCCAGCGCGAACAGCTCGTTGTTCGGGCCGACCGGCACCGACACCCGGTTCAGGCGGCGCTGGGGGAGTTCGTCGAGGCGTTCGGCCAGGCCGAGGTCGTCCAGCAGGTGCAGGGTCGTGGGGTGCACCGTGTCGCCGCGGAAATCGCGCAGGAAGTCGCCGTGCTTCTCCAGCACGGTCACCTCGACGCCCGAGCGGGCCAGCAGCAGCCCCAGGACCACTCCGGCCGGTCCGCCGCCCACGATGCAGCAGGTGGTTCGCTCCATTGCGATCCCTCCCGATGTATTTCAACGTCTGTTGAATAAGCTCAGGATGACTCGCCGGGACGCGCTCGTCAAGCGCCGCCGACCGGTGACTACGCTGGATGTGTTATGAGCACGCCAGAAGCAGCAGCAACAGCCGACGCCAGGCCCCTCCGGGCCCGGTTCTGCCCCTCGCCGACCGGCACTCCGCACGTCGGCCTCATCCGCACCGCCCTCTACAACTGGGCGTTCGCCCGGCACAACAAGGGCACCCTGGTGTTCCGCATCGAGGACACCGACGCAGCCAGGGACAGCGAAGAGTCCTACCAGGCGCTGCTGGATGCGCTGCGCTGGTTGGGGCTGGACTGGGACGAAGGCCCCGAGGTCGGCGGTCCCTACGGCCCCTACCGGCAGAGCGAGCGCCGCGACATCTACGCCGACGTCGCGCAGCGCCTGCTGGCCGCCGGGGAGCTCTACGAGTCCTTCTCCTCGCCCGAGGAGGTCGAGGCCCGGCACAAGGCGGCCGGCCGCGACCCCAAGCTCGGCTACGACAACTTCGACCGCGACCTCACCGAAGAGCAGATCGCCGCGTTCCGCGCCGAGGGCCGCAAGCCCGTGCTGCGGCTGCGGATGCCGGCCCGCGACATCACCTTCACCGACCTGGTGCGCGGCGAGATCACCTTCCCCGCGGGCAGCGTCCCGGACCCGGTCCTGGTGCGCGGCAACGGAGATCCGCTCTACACCCTGACCAACCCGGTCGACGACGCCCTGCAGCGGATCACCCACGTGCTGCGCGGTGAGGACCTGCTGTCCTCCACGCCGCGGCAGATCGCCCTCTACGAGGCGCTGCAGCGCATCGGGGTCACCGACTTCACGCCCGAGTTCGGCCACCTGCCGTTCGTCATGGGGGAGGGCAACAAGAAGCTCTCCAAGCGCGACCCGCAGTCCAACCTGTTCCACCACCGCGACCGGGGTTTCCTGCCCGAGGGCCTGCTGAACTACCTGGCGCTGCTCGGCTGGTCGATCTCCGAGGACCGCGACGTGTTCAGCCTGGACGAGATGGTCGAGGCCTTCGACATCGGCCGGGTCAGCGCCAACCCGGCGCGCTTCGACCAGAAGAAGGCCGACGCGATCAACTCCGCGCACCTGCGGGCCCTCGCGCCGGACGACTTCGTCGAGCGGATCGTGCCGTACCTGGTCAAGGGCGGCGTGCTGCCAAGCGAGCCGACCGAGCAGCAGCTGGCCACCGTGCGCGCCGCCGCACCGCTGGTGCAGGAGCGGCTCATCGTGCTCTCCGACGCGGTCGGCATGATGGGATTCCTGTTCGCCGGTGACGAGTTCGCCCCGGAGCAGGCTTCCGCGGACAAGGCCCTCGGCGAGGACGCCAAGCCGGTGCTGGAAGCGGCCATCAGCGCCCTCGAAGCGCTGCCGGAGTGGACCACCGGTGCCATCGAGCAGGCCCTGAAGGACGCGGTCGTCGACGGCCTGGGCATCAAGCCCCGCAAGGCCTTCGCGCCGGTCCGCGTCGCCGTCACCGGCCGCACGGTGTCGCCGCCGCTGTACGAGTCGATGGAACTCCTGGGTCGCGAGGTCTCCCTCGCCCGCCTCCGCAAGGCCCTGGGCTGACGCCTCCGCACCCCGCGCCGCGGCTGTCCACTGACGGTTCCGACGCGGGGTGCGGTTGCATCTGCGGGAGGTATGTCACGGAAATAGGCCGACAGGATCACTGGGTTGGCCGAATCGGACGCAGCGGGTGAGCGCCTAGCCTCTCGGAGTGACATCCGCTCCCCCCAGCTCCTTCACCCACGAACTCGGACAGCTCAAGGCTGTTTGCCTCGACGTGGACGACACCCTGATGGACGGGCCGCGCGCGTCGCGGCGAGCCCTGCGGGAGCTCCTCGGCACCGACCGGGCCTGGCCGGTGTGGGAGCGGGTCACCGACGACTACTACGGGCGGTACGTCAACAACGAGCTCCGCTTCGACGTGATGTGCGTCGAGCGCACCAAGGCCTTCTTCGCGGCCTTCGGCGAGCAGATCGACTACACCGAGGCCGCCCGCCGGGAAGACCTGCGGATGGCCGCGATGCAGCGCGGCTGGGGCCTCTTCGACGACGCCCGCCCCTGCCTGGACTGGCTGCGCGACAGCGGCCTGCGGCTCGCCGTCATCACCAACGCCCCCAGCGCCTACCAGCGCAAGAAGATCGCTGCCGTCGGGCTGGCCGACGTCTTCGACGTGCTCGTCATCTCCGGCGAAGTCGGTGTCGCGAAACCGGATCCGCGGATCTTCCGCACCGCGTGCGACGCCCTTGGCCTGAGCCCGGGAGAAGTCGCCCACGTCGGCGACCGGCTCGACACCGACGCCCGCGGAGCCGCCAGCGCCGGCCTCCACGGCATCTGGCTCAACCGCGACGGCGCGCCCGCGGCCGCCGACGTCCCGACCATCACGAGCCTCCACGAACTCCCCGAGATGCTCGTCGCCGATCTGCCCGCCATCCCGGCCGTTCCCGAGCTGATCCGCTGAAAGCGCGCTGCGGCCGTCATGACCTGCGGAGATGCCTAAAACCGACCCCCCTGGAAACGGCCTTGGAGGCATGGTCTAAAGTATTTATCAACGCCGCGGACAGCAGTCCGAAAGCCGAAAACCCCTCGGGGAGATCGGAAAAGGACAACTGGCCGGGGTGACACCATGGGGTATGGTGTAATTGGCAGCACGACTGATTCTGGTTCAGTTAGTCTAGGTTCGAGTCCTGGTACCCCAGCGAGAAGGTCGGAAGCTCGGCACGCCGAGAAGATGATCTCTCAAGCGTGGTCCCGTCGTCTAGCGGCCTAGGACGCCGCCCTCTCAAGGCGGTAGCGCGGGTTCAAATCCCGTCGGGACTACAAGGGTGGGAGGGCCCTGTCTACGTAATGCGTAGACAGGGCCCTTTCCGTTTTTCTATTGGGGGGCCGAGCCCC
>NZ_JBEOVY010000499.1:0-4276 GCF_040295745.1 Saccharopolyspora sp. NPDC002686 | reverse complement strand
GGTCGGGTGCAGACGTGCCGCACGCCGCGGCGCTGCCGAGAGCGAGCGCGGCGGTGATCGCCGCGAGCAGTCGACGAGGACGGAGCATGGTGCTTCCTGCCTGTTCGCTAGGTGTCGAAGTTCGGTGAGCCTAACCTGACGAACCCGCGTGATCCAGTGCTGAGACGGTCCTCACGACCAGCGAGAACTGCCAGTATGGGGTCATGTGCGAACAGGAGCGCCGATGGATTCGCTGATCCCGCGCACCAGGGCGGAGATCGCCCCGGGAGCGGTCCACGTCCCGGACTGGCTGACCCCGCAGGAGCAACGCGACCTGGTGCAGGCCTGCCGGGAGTGGGCGAGAGCGGGAATGCGCTCGCCGAAGCTCCCCAGTGGCGGGGTGATGTCGGTCCGAACGGTCTGCCTCGGCTGGCACTGGACCCCGTACCGCTATTCGAAGACGACGGACGACGGCTCCCCGGTGCTCCCCTTCCCGACCTGGCTGGCAGACCTGGGCAGAAGAGCGGTCGCAGACGCCTACGACCAACCGAACACCGACTACACCCCGGACACGGCCCTGATCAACTTCTACGACGAGTCGGCCAAGATGGGAATGCACCAGGACAAGGACGAGCACAGCAACGCCCCGGTGGTCTCCCTGAGCCTCGGAGACGACGCCCTCTTCCGCTTCGGAAACACGAAGAACAGGAACAAACCGCACAAGGACATCACCCTGTCCTCAGGAGACCTCTTCGTCTTCGGAGGCCCAACCCGCCTGGCCTACCACGGAGTCCTAAGAACAACCCCAGCAACAACCCCGGAAATAGGAATGAAAAAAGGCCGCCTGAACCTAACCCTGAGAACCTCAGGCCTCACCTAACCACCTAGCTGCCACCCAAGATCAAAAAGCCAACCCACGGCAACAACCCACTCCGAGCCAGGTCGTCGTCACAAGGACTACCCAGGCCGGGTACACCACCCATGGTGAGGTACGTCCGAAAAGCAACCCCCGCACCGTGGGGGGCTTGGGGGGTTCGACCCCCCAAAATAATGACGAGATACAGAAATAGCGAAACGCCCTGCGTGAGCAGGGCGTCCCAACTATCGAGTGCGCCAACAGGGACTTGAACCCCGAACCCGCTGATTAAGAGTCAGCTGCTCTGCCAATTGAGCTATTGGCGCTCGTTCAGTTGTCGGGTTTCCTGTTCGGTCTCCCGGTGACAAAGTGAAAGCCCTGCGTGGGCAGGGCGTCTCGCTGTGTCGAGTGCGCCAACAGGGACTCGAACCCCGAACCCGCTGATTAAGAGTCAGCTGCTCTGCCAGTTGAGCTATTGGCGCTGGCCTGTCGTTTCGGGTTTCCGCGTCGGTCTCCCTGGCGACGGGGAAAAGATTAGCACGGCTCCGGAGGGGCTTGAACGGGGGGTGGGTTGGTCGGCCCCGCGGGGTTGGTCGACTTCGCGGGGCAACCTCGGGGTGGGGCTCCGCGTCTGCTGGACGGGTGATCGGCCTGCGCGGATCACACTGTGTGTTGGCGTGGTCTCTTAGTCACCTGTCGGGGACTTGCGGCACACTGTTCACAGGGGTTAGTGGTGCTTCTAAGCGGACGGACTGTTGCTCATGAGGGAGTGGCGTAATCCGGTCGGGGGTCCCGAGAGGGTTTCACGGCTGTTGACGATGTTGATCTTCGGCGTGGTGGCGCTGTTGGTCGCGGGGTGTAGCGGGGCTGGTTCGGACGCCGGTTCGTCCGACGACGTGCCGCCGGCGCCGATGCTGGAGCTGGCGCCGACGAACGGGGCGAAGGACGTGGCCCCGGCCGGGCCGATCACGGCGAAGGCGACCAACGGGCGGATCGTCAAGGCGGAGCTGACCAACTCCGATGGCAAGCCGGTGCCCGGCACCATCGCCGAGGACGGCGCGAGCTGGACGGCGGGGGAGAAGCTCGGCTACGGCAAGACCTACACGCTGGTGGTGACGGCGCAGGGCGCCAGCGGGCCGGGGATAACCCAGCAGGCCACGTTCACCACGGTGTCGCCGGACGAGCAGAGCTACGTGTCGATGAACCCGCTCGACGGGCAGACCGTCGGGGTCGGGCAGCCGTTGGCGTTCTACTTCAGCAAGGACGCCCCGGCGCCGGACAAGGCCAAGGCGGAGGAAGCGATCAAGATCCAGACCGAACCGGCCGTCGAGGGCGCGTTCTACTGGTTCAACAGTCGCGAGGTGCACTGGCGGCCGAAGGAGTACTGGAAGCCGGGCACCAAGGTGACCATCAACGCCGACGTCTTCGGGCGCGACCTGGGCAACGGCGTGTGGGGCCAGGAGGACCGCAAGGCGACGATCACGATCGGCGACGCGGTGATCCTGAAGGCCGATGGTGCTTCCCACCAGATGTCGATCGAGAAGAACGGCCAGGTGATCCGGACGATGCCGGTCGCGCTGGGCAAGCCGTCCTTCCCGTCCAACAACGGCGTGCACGTGGTCACCGAGCACCACGCCACGAAGGTGATGGACTCCTCGACGTACGGGTTGCCGATCGAGGCGGGCGGCTACCGCACCGAGGTGCAGTGGGCGGTCCGGATCTCCAACGGTGGCGAGTTCCTGCACGCGGCGCCGTGGTCGGTGTCCGATCAGGGGCGCCGCAACGTCAGCCACGGTTGCATCAACATGAGCATGGACAACGCCAAGTGGATCTTCGACCTGCTCAAGAAGGGCGACGTCGTGGAGATCACCAACTCCGGCGGCCCGGACCTGAAGTCCTGGGACGGCTTCGGGGACTGGCAGGTGCCGTGGGACCAGTGGGTCGCGGGCAACAGGTGACCCGCGGCTGACCGGCTGAAGAAAAGGGCCCCGCTCCGGCGAGCGGGGCCCTTTTCTTCGCACCTATTGGTCCGGAAATGCAAATGAGGCCTGATTCGCGGGGAATCAGGCCTCATTCGGCTTTGGGGTGAGTGACGGGAATCGAACCCGCGACACCTGGGACCACAACCCAGTGCTCTACCGACTGAGCTACACCCACCTCGGCCGCTCGGAGCTGGCCTCGTGGAGGCCGCCTTCCGAAGCAACGCTCATATACTAGCGTGCGCCGTCACGCGGTTTTCCGCGGGCTCCGGTTAACGGCCTCACCGCTGGTCAGCGGCCGTTTTCGGGCTGCTTCCCGGCGGCCTCCGCGCTGTCGGCCTGCAGCAGCTCCGCCGCGACGGCCTGGGCCTGCTCGCTGGTCGGACCGGGCTGCGGGACGAACGCGGTGCGCCGGTAGTAGGCGAGCTCGCGGATCGACTCCCGGATGTCGGCCAGCGCGCGGTGCGCCAGGCCCTTCTCCGGCTGCGCGTAGTAGATCCGCGGGTACCAGCGCCGGCACAGCTCCTTGATGGACGACACGTCGACCATCCGGTAGTGCAGGTGGGAGTCCAGCCGCGGCATGTCGCGGGAGATGAAGCCCCGGTCGGTGGCGATGGAGTTGCCCGCCAGCGGGGCCGAGCGCCCGTCCGGGACGTGCTGGCGGATGTAGTCCAGCACCTGCTGTTCGGCTTCGGCCAGGGTCACCGAGGACTGCCGCACCTCTTCGGTGAGCCCCGAGCGCTCGTGCATGTCCCGGACCACCTCGGGCATCCCGGCCAGGGTTTCGTCGTCGGCGTGGATGACGATGTCCACGCCTTCGCCGAGGATGTTCAGGTCGGCATCGGTGACCAGGGCGGCGATCTCGATCAGCGCGTCCTTGCTGAGATCGAGACCGGTCATTTCGCAGTCGATCCACACTAGACGGTCATTCACCCGAGGCAGCCTAGCTCGCCACGAGGTGTGATCGTGCATCCGTCCAGGTCATGTTCCGAGCCGTTCGCGGAGTTCGCGGGGCACGACCTTGCCGGTGGCGTTGCGGGGCAGCTCGTCCAGGAAGATCACGTCCCGCGGCAGCGCGAACTTCGACAGCCGGTCGCGGACCCGGTCGCGCACCTGCTCGGCGTCGAGGTCCTGGCCGGGGCGGAGCACCACGAACGCGGCGAGCCGCTGGCCGAAGTCCGGGTCGTCGACGCCGATGACGGCCGTCTCGGACACCTCCGGCAGGCGGCCGATGGCGTCCTCGGTCTCCTTGGGGTAGACGTTCTCGCCACCGGAGATGATCATGTCGTCCTCGCGGCCGACGACGAACAGCCGACCGGACGAGTCGGTGCGACCGAGGTCACCGGTGGACATCAGGCCGTCCACGACCTCATTGGACATTCCATCTCGACCGGTCCGCGGCGGCGATCCGAGGAGCGTCCAATATGGATATTCATCCTCTGCGATTTGCCAATGTTTTCCC
>NZ_JBEOVY010000498.1:0-4317 GCF_040295745.1 Saccharopolyspora sp. NPDC002686 | reverse complement strand
GTGCGTGTCTTAACCTTCTTCCCTTCCCGGGCCCCCCCCCACGACCCCAAGCGCCCAGAACAGGGCAATCAAGCAGCAGTCGCGGAAAACCCGGGTAAGTCGAGCTCCCCGGCGCGAACGCGGTCGATGAAGGCAATCCACTCGTCGCTCGAGAACGACAGCGTCGGCGAAACTTCGTGCAGCAACTGGACGTCGCTGCCGGTCAGAATGCCAGCTGGGCTTGCGTCCAGGTCCTTGGAGTCCCGGATCTGCACGACATCGCCGGTGAAGCGAACCTCGACGCAAGCCTGCGAAGGGTTGCTGTACGAGCTCTTGAACCAGGTTGCCAACGGCTTGTCAGGTGTGGAAGTGCTCACGTTCCCTCCATCTCCTCGCGGAGTGGTCGCCTTCGCGTTTCGGCACTCCGCGGCTGCAAACCAGGGCATGTCCGAATCCCTGCGGGTGCGGATCGACACGTCGGCGCAGATGGTCTCGGCGATGCGGGCGGTGCAGGACGAGTTGGCGTTCGAGGTCGAGCAGCTCTCGCTGGAGAACGTCCACATCGGACGCATTGGTGGTCTGGTGGCGGACACCGAGTACCTCGCGCGGGCGCTGCGTCGGTTCGGGTGGCTCGCTGCGCGGGGGTGATGATCTGGTCGGTTTCTCAGGGATTCGCCCCTCGTTCGGGGGGCGGTCGATTCGTCTCGGAACCGACCGCCCCTCTGGTGGTCACTTGCCCTTGCGGGCCACTGGGATTTCCTTGGTGATCTGGGATTCCTGGCGGGGTATGCGGACGGTGAGGATGCCCGCCTCGTACTCCGCCTTGATGTCGTCGGTGTTGCAGCTCATCGGCAGGAGCATCGTCCGGCTGTAGTCGCCGTAGTAGAACTCGGTGTGGCGGTCGGTGCGCTCCTCGCGCTTGCGCTCGGCCTTGATCTTGAGCTGGTTGCCCTCGACGTTGATGTGGATGTCGTTGTCGGGATCCACTCCCGGCAGTTCGCAGCGGAGCACGAACTCGTTTGCCTCGGTGAACGTCTCGACGCGCATCGCGTGGCGTTCGCCGAACGGCCATTCGCCTTCGAACATCTGGAAGATGTCCGCCAGTCCCATGCTCGGCCGGGGCAGTGAGCTGGTCATGATGTCCTCCTCGGCGCAGGCTCTCGGACGCACCGCGCGGGTACCCGCGCGCACCCGCGGCAAACCGGTGCTGATCACTCCGCCGGCGGCGGCTGGTCGCTGGTGCGGCCCGGTTCCGGCGCGGTGCGGGCTGCGACCACGCTGCCGATGAACAGGTCGTAGACCACGGCGCCGATCACCCCGCCGACCAGCGGGCCGACGATGGGGATCCAGAAGTACCAGCTGAACCACTGGTAGGAGCCGGGCAGTGCGATCTCGCCCCAGCCGCTCAGGAACGTCCACAGCCGCGGGCCGAGGTCGCGCGCCGGGTTGATCGCGTATCCGGCGTTCGGGCCGAAGGTCATGCCGATGACGGTGACCGCCATGCCGATCATGAACGGGCCCATGTTGGCCGTCGGCGCGGTGTTGCGCGTGTCGATGAGGGCGAAGATGAGCAGCACCAGGATCGCGGTGCCGACGATCTGGTCGAGCAGCGGGCCCCACCACGACCCGTCGAAGTACTTGGCGGGGAAGGTGGCGAAGATGGCGAAGGTGTCCAGCGACTGGTTCCGGGCCAGCCCGGCCTTGGTGTTGAACGCGTTGATCGCCCAGCTGTAGGAGGCGAACACCAGTGCCGCCGCGATGAACGCGCCGACCAGCTGGGCGAACATGTAGGGCACGACCTTCCGCCAGGGGAAGGCCCGCCGGAACGCGAAGGCGAGGGTGACGGCGGGGTTGATGTGCGCGCCGCTCACCCCGCCCGCGACGTAGACGCCGAACACCACCGCGAATCCCCAGCCGAAGGCGATGATCAGCCAGTTCCCGGGGCCGAACGCGTCGGATTGCCGACCGGAGCCGGGCAACCCGGCGACCGCGACCGCCACCGAGGCGCACCCCAGCAGGATCAGGACGAACGTGCCCAGGAACTCGGCGAGCATCTCGCCGCCGAGCCCTCGTCGGTAGCCGTGACGGCGTTGCTGCTGCTCAGCCATCGTTGCTCCAGGAAACGAGTAGACCCGCCGAGCGCCCGTCGGGCGCGAGCGGAAGTCCCCACCAGTCCACGGAGTGTAGGTCCGACCGGCGTTGGTCGCCGGGTGCGCGGAGGTCAGGCGGTGCGGTGGGCCACGCGCAGCAGGTACTCCTCCCGGTCGAGCGGGTTGTGGTCGGCGCGCGGTCGCGCCGGGGGCTCGCCGCGGACGGGTGCGTAGCGGGCGAACCAGGTTTCCAGCACGCCCTCACCGCGGGTGAGGCCAGGCAGCTTCTGCTGAAGCTCGTGCACGTGGGCAGCCGGCAGCTCACCTTCCAGCTGGCACGACGCACCGCGCGTGGTCGTCGCCTGCGGTACGCCTTGTAGCCGGGCCACTGCCCTGGCGACCGTGCTGAGCGCCTCGGACGGGATGTCGAGGTGGAAGCGGTGCAGTGGCTCGTGCACGGCTGTCCCCGCCCGTCTCAGCGCGCTCATCAGCACCAGCGGGGTCAGGTTGCGGAAATCGCCCGCGGTGCTGGACATGCTCTTGTCGAACGTGCCGTGCGCCCGGCTCTGGCGCGCCCAGTAGCCGGCGTGCGTCATGGTCACCGCGCAGTCGGTGACCTGCCAGCCGCAGAGCCCTTGGCGCAGCGTGTTGCGCACCGCCTCCTCGACCGCGGTGAAGAACGCGGGCGGCATCGAACCGAGCTCCACGCCCAGCTGGAAGTCCACGCCTGCGCCGCTGGGCGCGGGCTCGACCTGTAGGCCGACGGTGGCCAGGAACGGGTTGTGCTCGTCGCCGATCGCCTCGACCGCCGCACCAGTGCCGAGGGGACGCTCGACGCAGATGATGATCGTGTCGCGGAAATCGACGTCGATGCCGAACTCGGCGGCCAGCGTCGCCTGGACGACCTCCTTCTGCACCTCGCCGTACAGCGACACGGAGATCTCCTGGCGCACGTCGTCCTGCCGCAGGTCGATCAGCGGGTCCTGCTCGGCGAGCTGGGTGAGCGCGACGTGCAGCGCACCCTTGTCCGCGTGGCGGCGCGGGACGACCACAGCTTCCAGAGTCGGCGGTGCGAAGTGGTGCTCCGACGACCGCTGAGGTGTGCCGATGGCATCGCCGACCCGGACGTCGGTGAGGCCCCACAACTTGCCGATGTGACCGGCGCTGACCGAATCGCTGCGCGTTGCCGCTCCTCGGTCGAAGACGCTGATCGCGGTGACCTTCTGCTCGTCGCAGCCCGGCAGCCGATCGCGGGTGCGCAAGGTGCCCGAGAACATGCGGGCGTAGGCGATCTTCTCGCCGGCCGGACCGCGTTCGACCTTGAACACCGTGCCCGTCGCCGGACCGTCCGGGTCGCCTTCCACGGCCGGCAGCAGCTCCGCGATGCCCTCTACCAGCGAGGGCACACCAGCACCCGTGGTGGCCGACCCGCAGTAGACCGGGTGCACCAGCGCCTGCTTCGCCTGCTCTGCCAGCGCGCGGTGGAGTTGTCCGGGCGGGATCGCCTCATCGACGACGTACGCGGCCAGCAACGCGTCGTCGTGCTCGGCGAGCACGTCCACCGCGACCGCGGTGTGCGGGGCGAAGGCCGCGCTGCGCGTGCCGGCGTCGAGCACGGCGCCCATCGGGACGATCGCCGGTGTCAGCTTGTCCGCGATGTCCTGCAACACCCGATCGACCTGGGCCCCGCGCCGGTCGACCTTGTTGACGAACACGAGCGTCGGGATGCCCAGGCGTTGCAGCGTCCGCATGAGCACGCGGGTCTGCGCCTGGACGCCTTCGACGGCCGAGATCACCAGCACGGCGCCGTCGAGGACGTTGAGCACCCGCTCCACCTCGGCGATGAAGTCCGGATGGCCGGGCGTGTCGATCAGGTTGACGGCGACGTCGCCGACGACGAACGAGACCACCGCCGACTTGATGGTGATGCCCCGCTGCCGCTCCAAGGCGAGCGAATCGGTCCGGGTGTCACCGCGATCGACGCTGCCGACCCGGTCGATCACCCCGGCGGTGTGCAGCAGTCGTTCGGTCAGGCTGGTCTTACCGGCGTCGACGTGGGCCAGGATCCCCAAGTTCAACGTGCGCACGAGTTCCAAGGTCCTTCGCGTAGGTGGCGATTTCCTGCGGTCGGGACGTGGCTGTGCGCATGAGTTCCTCTTCATCCGTGCGAACTGGTGCGGAGATTGCAGCAGGAGTCCACAGCGGACGGCAACTGGTTTTTCGCCCGCCGGTCGAGGGGCCGGATGCG
>NZ_JBEOVY010000497.1:0-4359 GCF_040295745.1 Saccharopolyspora sp. NPDC002686 | reverse complement strand
GGCACCTCCGGGGCCTCGACGCGGAGGGCACGACGGGGTTCAGGGGCTGATGTCGAGCAGGAGCCGGAGGAAATCGTCTTCGAACCAGCTCCCGTGCTCGTCGGACTCCAGCGCGCGCACCGTTCCGCGGCCGCGGAAGTAGTGCAGGGCGGCAGCCTCGCCGCGACTGCCGGGATGCGGGAACGCGATCTTCAGCACGGCGGGCTCATCGCCCCTCCGCACAGGGACGGCGATCGCGACCTCGCCGTGCTGCGCTTCGCCGACGATCTCGCAGCCCCACTCCCCGGTGAACCGGGTGATCAGGGAAGGCAGTTCGGACAACCAACGTCGTCCTGCCTCACCCTCCCGCTGCACGGTCGCACGGGCCAGCGCAGCCGGTATCAGCACCCGTTCACCATCCCGGGTCAGGTGTCCTTGCGGCGGGCGCGGTAGGCGCGCATCTTGTGGCGGGCACCGCAGATGTCCATGCTGCACCAGATGCTGTTGTTGCCGGGGGAGCGGTCGTAGTAGAGCCAGCGGCAGTCCTCGGCCTGGCAGACCTTGAGGCGTCCGGGCTTCCCGCTCAGATCCGCCACCACCAGTGCGACCACGAGGTCGCCGATCATCCGCTCCGCCGCGGTGCTTCCGTCGACCGGGATCGCGATCTCGCCGTGTTGCCACTGAGGTGCCCGGAGCAGGCGGCGGGCGTAGTCGTTGAGCGGCGCGGAGTCGGTCCCGGCGAGGTGTTCGCGGATCGCTTCGCGCGCTCTGAACAGCTCTTCCCTCGTGGAGTCGTCCAGCTCGTCGGCGACTTCGCCCCAGCCGTGCTCGCGCAACCACGTCCGGGCGTCCCCGAGATCGACGAGCGCATCCTCGTCGTACAGGAATCGTGCGGAGTTGCCGAACGCCTCCACTGGTTGCAGCTCGGGCGGTGCGGGCGGGCGGTCGTAGGCCATGCCTCCATGTTACCGGCTTATTGACATAGGGGGTAACGTTACTGGCATAGGCAGTTAGAAGGTAACGGAGGTGCGTGATGGGTTGGGAGCTGCCGGAGCGGTTCGAGTCGGCGCACGGGACGGTTCGCTGGGCGAGCTTCGGGCAGGGGGATCCGGTGGTGCTGATGCACGGCACGCCGTTCTCCTCCTACGTCTGGCGGGACGTCGCCGCGGCGCTGAGCAGCCGGTACCGGGTGTTCGTCTGGGACATGCCGGGCTACGGGCAGTCCGAGAAGCGCGACGGTCAGAACGTCTCGCTGGCCGCCCAGCAGGAGGTGTTCGCCGAGCTGTTGCGGCATTGGGGACTGCGGGAACCGGCTGTCATCGCCCACGACTTCGGTGGTGCGGTGGCGCTGCGGACGGCGCTGCTCAGCGGGGCCCGCTACCAGCGGCTGATGCTGGTGGACGCGGTGAGCGTTCGGCCGTGGGGATCGGAGTTCTTCCGGCTGGTGCACGACAACTCCGAGGTCTTCGCCGCACTGCCCCCGCTGCTGCACGAAGCGCTGGTCCGCCGCTACATCGCCACTGCGGCCCACCGGGAACTGCGCAGCGACGTGCTGGACGAGCTGGTCGCGCCGTGGCTCGGCGAAGCGGGGCAACCGGCCTTCTACCGCCAGATCGGCCAGGCCGACGAGCGCTACACCCGCGAGGTCGAGGACCGGTACTCCGAGCTCGACTGCCCGGTGCTCATCGCATGGGGCGACCAGGACCAGTGGCTGCCGGCCGACCGGGCGGAACAGCTGGCCGAGCGCATCCCGCACGCCGACCTGACCTGGATCGACCAGAGCGGCCACCTGGTGCAGGAGGACAACCCGGCGCAGCTGACCGCATTGATCACCGAGTTCCTGGCCCGGTGAGCGGCCGGTCAGCGCAGGGCGATGAGCCCGGCGTCGGTGGGGCGGAAACCGCAGGCGTCGAAGTAGAAACCGCGCAGGTGCGGCTCGAAGTCGACGTGCAGCCAAGTGCATCCGGCGCGCGCCGCGCCATCGGCGGCACGACGCACCAGTTCGGTCCCGATCCCGCCGCGCTGGTGCTCGGGGTTGACCTTCGTGTCGAGCAGGAACGCGTGATCGGACCCGTCCCACGCGACGTTGACGAAGCCGATCAGAGCCCCGTCGGGGAGTCGGCCGGTCACCCAGCCCAAGCTGTGCGCCCGAATCCGGTCCCACCAACCGGATTCCGGGTTCCCGCCGTGTGACAGGGTCAGGTCGACCAGCTCGTCGTCGGACACCTCGCCCCGCCAGCGGTAGTCGACGTCCCCGCCTGTGTCGGTGTTGCAATGCCGAGGCGTGTGGAGCTTGTTCGAGCGGCTGTGATCCTGCTCTGTCCGCATCTCCGGCGGGTCCGTTGACTCGGTATCGGGCATGGAACTCCTCGGGCAAAACGACTGTGCCGCCCCATGATGCGCGCCGAATCTCACTGGAGCGACCGATTTTTCGATCGGTGGGGACGTGCAGGATCCGGCTCAACGATGCGTGTTGGAACTGATCGCCTCAGGTGGATTGTCCCGAACCGGCACCGTTTCCGGCGAGCCCGCAGGTGCGGCAAGACGGCCGATGTCAGGCGTCACCGCCGCGTGCATGTGGTGGTGACGTCAGAGCTTGTGCCTGAAACCGGCTCGCTGCCCGCAGCGTGAATGGTTGGATGCGGAGAGCGATCGATCGTTGGGGCTGTCGTGTCCGCTGGTCTCGATTGGTTGTTGCGATCGGCAGGTCCGGTCACCGGGGGCGAGGACCGGCTCTTCTCGAAATATGGGACACGTGTGCTTGGTCGTGCTGCGCGCAGCACGAGGTGGGCCAGTCGTCTCGCCTCGAAAACCGACATCAGCGGCCAGTTCCCGGTCACTCGCGGAGAGTGCGCATCAGGTGATGATGTCCACCATTCGGGAACCCCGTCTCGGCAAGTGGTCGGCCGCGGATTACAGTGCAGTGGTCCGATCGTGTTAACGAGGAGGTTGTGGCGCCATGGCTGTCGGCCACGTCCCAGCACCAGAGGTGCGGGGATCAGGAGCATCGGGGAATCCCACCCCGCGGAACTCGACGCGACAGGTGGTCCTCGCCAGCCTCGTAGGCACGTCGATCGAGTTCTACGACTTCTACGTCTACGCGACCGCAGCCGTGCTGGTGTTCCCGCACCTGTTCTTCCCAGCGGGCGACGCCACCGCCGCGACCCTGCAATCGCTGGCCACCTTCGCGATCGCCTTCGTGGCCCGGCCGGTCGGCTCCGCGCTCTTCGGCCACTTCGGCGACCGCATCGGCCGCAAGTCGACGCTGGTGGCCTCGCTGCTGACCATGGGCATCTCCACCGTGGTGATCGGCCTGCTGCCCGGCTACGAGCAGATCGGCATCGTCGCGCCGCTGCTGCTGGCGCTGTGCCGGTTCGGGCAAGGGCTGGGCCTCGGCGGTGAGTGGGGTGGTGCCGCGCTGCTGGCCACCGAGAACGCCCCCGCGCACAAGCGCGCGTTCTTCGGCACCTTCCCGCAGCTCGGCGCGCCGATCGGGTTCTTCTTCGCCAACGGCCTGTTCCTGCTGCTGTCCGAGGTGATGGACGACCAGACGTTCCTGGCCTGGGGCTGGCGAGTGCCGTTCCTGGTCTCGGCGGCGCTGGTGATCGTCGGCCTGTGGGTGCGCCTGAGCATGCACGAGACCCCGGCGTTCTCGAAGGTCGTGGAGCGCAACGAGCGGGCCAAGGTCCCCTTCGCGCAGGTCTTCCGCAGCGACTTCAAGGCGCTGGTGCTGGGCACCTTCATCATGCTGGCCACCTACGTGCTGTTCTACCTGATGACGGTGTTCTCGCTGTCGTTCGGCACTGCCAAGACCGGTCTGGGCTACGAGCGCTCGCCGTTCCTGATCATGCTGATGATCGGCGTGGTGTTCTTCGGCCTGACGGTGCCGGTTGCGGGTCTGCTGGCCGACCGCTACGGGCGCCGGCCCACGCTGATCGTCACCACCATCGCGATCATCGTGTTCGGCCTGCTGCTGGGCCCGTGGTTCGGTGCGAACTCCTCGGTCGCGACCCTGTCGTTCCTGATCGTCGGCCTCGGCTTGATGGGCATGACGTTCGGTCCGATGGGCGCGGTGCTGCCGGAGCTGTTCCCCACCGCCGTGCGCTACACGGGCGCTTCGGTGTCCTACAACCTGGCCAGCCTGCTGGGCGCCTCCGTCGCGCCCTACATCGCGACCTGGCTGGCCAGCTCCTACGGCCTGGGCTGGGTCGGCGTCTACCTGGCGGCGATGGGCGCGATCACGCTGATCGCCCTGCTGCTCGCCAAGGAGACCAAGGAAACCTCGATCGAGGACTGAGCCCGTCCGCGCTCTGCCAGCAGCGGCAGCGAAGTCGCGCAGGTGAACGAACGAAGCCCCGCCCGGCCATCGAGCCGCGCGGG
>NZ_JBEOVY010000496.1:0-4362 GCF_040295745.1 Saccharopolyspora sp. NPDC002686 | reverse complement strand
CACCGCTCCGCTGGTGGTCTCGGGCTGCATCATGATGCGGGTCTGCCACCTCGACACCTGCCCGGTGGGCGTGGCAACGCAGAACCCGCAGCTGCGCGCGAAGTTCACCGGCAAGGCCGAGCACGTGGTGAACTTCTTCGAGTTCATCGCGCAGGAAGTCCGGGAATACCTGGCAGCACTGGGTTTCCGGAGCCTCGACGAGGCGATCGGGCAGGCCGACCTGCTCGACACCTCGGAGGCGGTGCGGCACTGGAAGACCCAGGGCCTGGACCTCACGCCGATCACGCACGTGCCGGAACTGCCGAAGGGCACCGCGCGGCACCAGGTCGTCGAGCAGGACCACGGGCTGGAGAAGGCGTTGGACAACACGCTGATCCAGCTGTGCGAAGGCGCGCTGAAGGAAGGCCGGCCGGTCCGGCTGGACATCCCGGTGCGCAACGTCAACCGCACCGTCGGCACCATGCTCGGCTCCGAGGTGACCCGGCGGTGGGGCGGCGAGGGCCTGCCGGACGACACCATCGACGTGACGTTCACCGGCTCGGCCGGGCAGTCCTTCGGGGCGTTCGTGCCGCGCGGCATCACCATGCGATTGCTGGGCGATGCCAACGACTACGTCGGCAAGGGCCTCTCCGGTGGCCGGATCGTGGTCCGGCCGGACACCTCGGCGCCGTTCGCGGCCGAGCAGAACATCATCGCGGGCAACGTGCTGCTCTACGGCGCGACCAGCGGTGAGCTGTTCGTGCGCGGCGTGGTCGGGGAGCGGTTCGCGGTGCGCAACTCCGGTGCGGTCGCGGTCGTGGAAGGCATCGGCGACCACGGGTGCGAGTACATGACCGGTGGTCGAGTGGTGGTCCTCGGACGGACCGGGCGCAACTTCGCGGCCGGCATGTCCGGCGGCATCGCCTACCTGCTCGACCTCGATCCCGCGCGGATCAACCCGGAGATGGTCGACCTGGACCCGCTGGACGACGCCGACCGCGAGTTCCTGCACGACCGGATCCGGCGGCACTACGAGCAGACCGAATCGGCGGTGGCCCGCGAGCTGCTGGCCGACTGGGACACCGCGGTCGAGCGGTTCGGCAAGGTCATGCCGCGCGACTTCAAGCGGGTGCTGGCGGCGCGCAGCGCTGCCGAGCGCGACGGTCGCGACGTCAACGAGGCGATCATGGAGGCGGCTCATGGCTGATCCCAAGGGATTCATGACGACGCCGCGGGAAACGCCGCAGCGTCGCCCGGTGGACGTGCGCATCAAGGACTGGCGCGAGGTCTACCTGGAGTTCGAGCAGCCGAAGTTGCAGAAGCAGGCCGGTCGCTGCATGGACTGCGGCATCCCGTTCTGCCACCAGGGCTGTCCGCTGGGCAACCTGATCCCGGAGTGGAACGACCTGGTCTGGCGCGACGACTGGCGGGAAGCGGCGGAGCGCCTGCACGCCACCAACAACTTCCCGGAGTTCACCGGGACGTTGTGCCCCGCCCCGTGCGAGGCGGCGTGCGTGGTCGGCATCAACAGCGATCCGGTGAGCATCAAGCAGGTCGAGATCAGCATCGTCGACAAGGCCTGGGACGAGGGCTGGATCCGTCCGCAGCTGCCGCGCGCGGCGACCGGCAAGAAGGTCGCCGTGATCGGTTCCGGTCCGGCCGGGCTCGCCGCGGCCCAGCAGCTGACCCGGGTCGGCCACAGCGTGGTGGTCTACGAGCGGGCCGACCGCGTCGGCGGTCTGCTGCGCTACGGCATCCCCGAGTTCAAGATGGAGAAGCAGCGGCTGGACCGCCGCCTCGGCCAAATGCGCGCTGAGGGAACGGAATTCCGCACCGGTGTGAACGTCGGTGTGGACGTCACGGTGGAGCAGCTGCGCGCCGACTACGACGCGGTGGTGCTGGCGGGCGGCTCGACCCAGGCCCGCGACCTGCCGGTCCCGGGGCGTTCCCTGGGCGGCGTGCACCAGGCGATGGAGTACCTGCCGCTGGCCAACAAGGTGCAGGAGGGAGACCTCCAGCGTTCGCCGATCCACGCCGAGGGCAAGCACGTGGTGGTCATCGGCGGCGGTGACACCGGAGCGGACTGCGTCGGCACGGCGCACCGGCAGGGCGCGGCGTCGGTGACGCAGCTGGAGATCATGCCGGTTCCGCCGAACTCGCGTCCCGACGCGAACCCGTGGCCGACCTACCCGATGATCTACCGGGTCTCCTCGGCTCACGAGGAGGGCGGCGAACGCCTCTACTCGGTGAGCACCCAGGAGATGCTCGGCGACGATTCGGGGCACGTCCGCGCCCTCCGGCTGGTGGAGGTCAGCCGCACGGACACCGGCTTCGAACCGGTTCCGGGCACGGAACGCGAGATCCCGGCCGAGTTGGTCCTGCTCGCGATGGGCTTCGTCGGCCCGGAACGGGAAGGCCTCCTGGCGGACCTGGGTGTGGAGCTCGACCCGCGTGGCAACGTCGCCCGCGACGAGAACTTCATGACCACGGTGGACGGGGTCTTCACCGCGGGAGACATGGGTCGGGGGCAGTCCCTGATCGTCTGGGCGATCGCCGAAGGCCGCTCGGCGGCCGCCGGAGTGGACAGCTACCTGTCGAACAGGAGCGTCCTCCCGACGCCGATCGCTCCCACGGACCGCCCGTTGGTGTAGTCAGCTGAACTGCTCCCCGGGAGCTGGACTGAGAAGTTCAGTCCCCGGGGAGCAGTGGCATGCTCGGGCCGAGCTCGACGGCAGAAGGCGGGCCCGTCAGGACGACGGGCCCGCCCATGCGGTCAGGCAGGTTCACCACGGCACGTTGATGATGACATCGCCACCGATGCCGTTACCGCCGATGCCGTCACCGCCGATGCCGTTCCCGCCGATACCGGAGCCGCTACCGGAGCCGCCGCCGGCACCGCCGCCGGCACCGCCACCGTTACCGGCGCCGCCACCGTTGATCACGATGGGGTCCCACCCGCCGTGGAGCGGGAACGTCGACATGACCGTGCGCGCGGGCAGGAACTCAATGCGCTGGTCCTGGAGCTCGGCAGAGCTCAGCGGTTGAGTCTTCTCGAACACGTGACCGATCCTCCTTCGCTCGAATGGGCTCGGATGCCGCGCGGAGATCGATGCCTAACGAGGTCGCAATTTTCCCCAGATCCCCATCCCAACGCCCCCAGATTCGTTGGCATCAGCCCGAAGGCTAGAGGAACCCGCGACCCGGCGCAGTCTGGATGTTTCCGGCACCCCGGCGCGGGAGACCCGGCCGCGGCGAACTGGTGATCGCCTCCACCGGACGAGGCGATCGCGGACCCGGTGCCGCAGGACGGCAAGAGCTGGCGGCCCCGCAAGGGCGACGGACCGCCAGCTCAGCTGAGAAAGATCACTTCGGCCCGACGAAGACGTTGCCGCCGACGCCGTTGCCGCCGATGCCGTTGCCGCCGGTGCCGCTACCGCCGGGGCCGCCGTCAACGCCGACGCCACCGTTGCCGCCGGACCCGCCGCCTTGGCCGCCGCCTTGGCCGCCACCGTTGCCGGCGCCGCCACTGTTGATCAACATCGGGTCCCAGCCGCCGTGGAGCGGGAACGTCGACATGACCGTGCGCGGGGGCAGGAACTCGATGCGCTGGTCCTGGAGCTCGGCAGAGCTCAGCGGTTGAGTCTTCTCAAACACTTGACCGGTCCTCCTCTGTTCGAATGCTCTCGGATGCCCGGGCCGCGAGTCCCCCAGATTCCCGATCCAGCGTCCCTAGATCCGTTCGCGCCAGCTCGGAGGCTATGGGAACCGGCGCCTCTGCGCAGTCCGATGACCTCCCCCGGCGTGATGCGCGTGCACACCTGCGAGAGGCGAGAAGTTGATTGCACGTCAGGGTGAATCAAGGTGCACCGGGCGTTCGGTGCTCCTAAGTTCTGCCCCGTGTGCCAGGCACGTGCCGCTGCGGCGCATCCAGCGGGTGGCCGAGTCCCGGTTCTCCCGGTGAATCCCCTCGGATTGCGAAGGAGCACCAGATGCGACAGACCTCTCGGGCGATGAGCGCTGCCGAACTGGATGACCAGCGCGTCGAGTTCCTCCCGGCGCGCACGGTCATGTCGACGTTGCCGCTCCACGGCGGCTGGGACCCCATCTCGATCGACGTCGGCGGCGGGGGTACCGGCGGCGGCAACGGCGGCGGCCAGGGTGGCGGCAACGGTGGCAACGGCGGCATCAACGGCGACGGCGGCGATGGTGGCGACGGCATCGGCGGCAACGGCATCGGTGGCAACGGCATCGGCGGCAACGTCATCACCGGTGGCTGACGCCGAAAGCTCCGCGCAGTGCGGCGTTCCAGGCGCAGCAACGCACCGCTGAACGTTCGAAAGCAGCAGCGGCCGACGGGCGCGACTTCCCCCGCCAGGGGCGATG
>NZ_JBEOVY010000495.1:0-4366 GCF_040295745.1 Saccharopolyspora sp. NPDC002686 | reverse complement strand
GCCGGACGTCGGCCGCGCCCCGGCTGGGCGCACACACCCGCGACGTGCTGCGCGAACTCGGGCGCAGCGAGGACGAGATCGACCGGCTGGCAGGCGACGGCGTCGTCCTGCCGGAGCAACCAGGGATGGAGAACCGATGACCCGCGCCGCCGGCAAGCCCGACTTCGACGCGTACTTGCGCACGATCGCCGCGTTCACCGACGACGAGCTGATCCCCGCCGAGGCCGAAATGGTCGCCGCGGGGCAGGTCCCGGACACGATCGTGCGGCGCATGGCCGAGCTGGGACTGTTCGGCATCTCGATCCCACCCGCCTACGGCGGGCTCGGCTGGACCATGGAACAGCAGGTGCAGCTGACCCTCGAATTCACCAGGGCGTCGTGCGTGTACCGCTCGCGCTTCTCGACCGTGATCGGGCTCTGCTCGCAGGCGATCCTCGACCACGGCACGGAGGAACAGCGCCGCGAGATGCTTCCGGGCATGGCGGCCGGCCGGCGGGTCACCTCGTTCGCGCTGACCGAGCCGGCAGCCGGTTCCGACGCCACCAACGTCCAGACCACCGCCCGGCGCACCGGCGACGGGTGGGTCCTGGACGGGACGAAGCGCTACATCACCAACGCGCACTGGGCGGACACGCTGGTCGTCTTCGCCCGCACCGACGACGCCGAGGTGTCCGCGTTCCTCGTGGACCGGACAACGCCCGGCGTGTCGACCCGGATCCCGGACCTCATGAACGGCCACGCCGAAGGCCCCGTCGCCGAGATCGACCTGACGTCGGTGGTCGTCGCCGAAGACCGGCTTCTCGGCGGAGTGCCCGGCACCGGGCTCGCGGCCGCGATGCGCGGGATCAACCACGCCCGGCTCCACGTCGCCGCGACCTGCGTCGGCCAGGCGACCCGGATGCTGGAGGAGACCACCCGCCACGTCAACGAGCGGCACCAGTTCGGCGCCCCGCTCGCCGATCTCGGCGTCGTGCAAGCGGAGCTGGGCCGGTGCTACTCGGAGATGGAGGCCGGGCGGGCGCTCGCACTGGACGCCGCGCGCGCGTTCGACGCCGGAACCGTTCCCCGGCAACGGATTTCGGCGGCGAAGCTGTACTGCTCGGAGATGGTCGGCCGGGTCGCCGACAAGTGCGTGCAGCTGCTCGGCGGGGAGGGCATCGTCGGGCCGCACCCGGTGCCCCGGATGTGGCGCGACGTCCGCACCTTGCGCATCTACGAGGGCGCCTCCGCCATCCACGAGCGGAACCTGGGCCGCGCGATGACCCGGTCGGTCGCGGCGGACGGGGTGCTGCCGGACAGCTACCGCGTACGTTAGGGCTGGCCCGAGGAGTGCGCCGGGACCGGATGAGCGGAGGAGGGACGATGGAGCTGCGCCAGATCGAGTACTTCCTGGCCGTGGTCGAGCACGGGGGGCTGAACCGGGCCGCGCAGCGCCTCTACGTCTCCCAGCCGGCGCTCTCCCAGGCCATCCAGGCGCTCGAACGCGAGCTCGGGGTGGAGCTGTTCCAGCGCGTGGCGCGGCGCAGCCTGGTCCTGACCCCGGCGGGAACGCTGCTGGTCCCGAAGGCGCGGGCCATCCTCGACGGCGTCGTCGCCGCCCGGGATGCGATGAGCCCGGCCCGGGATCTCGAGGCGGGCTCGGTCTCCATCGGCACGATGCCGGAGATGTCCAGCGACGCGGTCGCCTCCTGGATCACCTCGTTCCGCGCCCGGCATCCGGACGTGCGGCTGGACATCGCCGAGGCCGCTGGCGTCCGGGAGCTGTGCGGCGAGGTGGTCGCCGGACGGTACGAGCTCGGGTTCACCACCGGGCCCGTGCCCACCAAGAGCCTCGACTTCGTCGAGCTCGGGGTGCAGCGGCTGCTGCTGGTGATGCCGCCGGGTTCGCCGGCCCCGCCGACCGGGCAGCTGCCGCTCGACGCGCTCGGCGACCTGCCGCTGACGGTCTGCTCGCTCGCGCAGCGCGAGAACGACCGGGTGGCGACGGCTCTGCGGGACGTGGGGGTGGAACCGCGGCTGATCGCGAGCATGCCCAATCGCCACGCGCAGCTCACGCTCGTCCTCGGCGGCGGAGTGCACGCTTTCCTCCCGCTGCGGATGGCCGTTCAAGCGCGACGGCTCGGTGCCGTCGTGATCGAAACCGAGCCACTGGTGTCGGTGCCCTTCGGGGTGGTCCACCGGCGCGCCGCGCTGAGCCCGGCGGCGCACGAGGTGGTCAGCCAGTGCAAAGCGACCCTCGACTCCTGGTACGCGGCCATCGCCGACGCCCGGACTGCAAAAGGGGCGCGCCTGATCGACGCGGCCGATGCCGCTTACGACGCCGTGCACATCCCGGCGGTCGAGCGGTAAACGCGGAATCAGACGAGGGCGGTGAACAGGCCGCCGCCGATGATCGCTCCCACGATCGCTCCGGCGGTGACCTGGGCCGTCGTGTGGTCGTGGAGGTGGACGCGGGACCAGGAGATCGCCGCGACCACCAGCATCAGCGCCCAGCACACCGGGTGGAAGAGCACCGCGAGGATCACCACCGCGCCCGAGGCCACCGCCGAGTGCATCGACACCTTCCACCAGACCGTGATGCCGCCGGTGACCAGCAGCGACACGATCATGGCGAGGTCCAGGGCGATCAGCAGCCACGGCGCTCCCAGCAGCACCAGCAGTCCCAGCCCGATCAGGCTCATCACGATCAGCGCGATGAACGGCACGAAGCGGCCCGCTCGGTCGCGCACGTGGTGGCTGTCCCAGCGCCCGGTGCGCGCGCCCCACACGATCACGCCCATCGGCAGGATGCTGCTGGTCGCCGCGACCAGCAGGCCCCAGCCCACGGCCGGGCCGATGCTCGCGGTCGCGCGCCAGGCCACCGCCACCGGCAGCAGCACCACGATCACCCACGGTGCGAAGATCTCGGTGAGCACGCGCGCCGCGCGATCCGTCGCGGAACTGCGGGTGCCGGTCTCGGGTGCTGCGTTGCTCATGGGGTCCTCTGGCGCTCGGGCTGGGCGCCAAGGAGTCTCACACACCCGTCACCCGCGGCGACCAGACGGCCAGAACTCCCAGCCCCGGCCCTGATCCGGGGTCAGGCGCGCTTGGCCTGATCGTCGGCGTCGGCGAGCATCTCGATCAGGCGGTCGCCGAGGACTTCGGGGATGACCCGGGCCGCCGAGCGCGCTGCGGCGGCGTTGAGGGCCGACTTCACCAGCGGGCGCAGGCGGTGCAGGACGTCGGTGTAGAACGGGACCTCGTCCTCGCTCGGCACCGGGCGGGTCAGCACGTGCGCGCGGACCATCTCCACCAAGTGGCCCGCGACGTGGTCGATGTCCTGCTGGAGCTGTTCGGCCAGGTCGAGCACCTCGCTGAGCGGGACGCCGAGGCTGACCAGCTCGGTTCCGGCGTCCAGCAGCTGCGGGCTCGGGGAGACGAAGCTGCGACCGCGGCGCTCCAGCAGGCCCAAGTCGATCGCGCGCTTGACGTTGTTGGGGGTGAGCTGCTTGCCGAACTGCCTGCGCAGCTCGGTGATGGTGACGGCGCGCGGAGCTTCGTCCGCCCAGGACTCGCCGACGACCTCTTCCAGGCCCAGCACGTCCCCCAGGCTGCGGCCTGCCTCCCAGGCCGAGATCATCTCCTTGATCTGCGCGAACGCGTACCCGCGCTCGAGCATGTTGATGATCAGCCGCAGCCGGACCAGGTGCGCGTCGGAGTAGATCGCGGTCCGCCCCTGCCGCCGAGGTGGTGGCAGCAGTTCCCGGTCCTGGTAGACGCGCACGTTGCGCACCGTCGTCCCAGCTGCCCGGGCAAGATCGTCGATCCGGTATTCCGCCACTCGACGAAGTCTAGTTCCCCTGTTCGAACACCGCCGGAGGCGCACCGGCCACCGCCCGCGGGCGATTACTCGTGCTCACCGTCGACGTAGAACCACACCCCGCCCTCCTTCTTGAAGCGGCTGTTCTCCGTCAACGTCCCCTTCTCACCGGGCAACCGGTAGTGCGCCCGGAACCGCACGGTCCCCTCCGAATCGAACGGCCCGCCACCGCTGCGGTCCAGGACCTCCAACTGCACCCACCGCTGCTCGGGATCGAGCTCGACGTCGGCCGGCCGGGTATCGGGATGCCAAGAGGCCAGCAGGTACGCAACGTCCCCGACGGCGAACGCGCTGAACCGGGACCGCATCAACTGCTCAGCGGTCCCAGCCCGCCCCTCCCCCGAAATCACCCGACCACAGCAGTCGGGAAAAGCTTCACCAAGCCCACAAGGACAACGCTCAAACCCAATCACCCCACCACCTTCTCATCACCGAGGCGGCACCGGTCCGCGGCCGCACCTGCGGTCGTGAGTGCGTAACAGTGTTCGAACACTGTTACGCACTCAC
>NZ_JBEOVY010000494.1:0-4373 GCF_040295745.1 Saccharopolyspora sp. NPDC002686 | reverse complement strand
GTGGATCCGCAATTTCAATGGAAATCGGACGTCCGATTTCCATTGAAATTGCGGATCATCGGCGTGTCGGGGCACGACACGCCGAGGACGTGAGGGCTGCTCGGGTCATGGTTGTTCGGCGACCCAGACCGCGATCTGGGCGCGGGAGGTGACGCCGAGCTTGGACATGATGTGCTCGAGGTGGCTGTCCGAGGTCCGCTTGGAGATCACCAGCTGCTCGGCGATCTGGCGGTTCGACAAGCCCTGCGCCACCAGCCGCGCCACTTCGCGTTCGCGCGGCGTCAGCCGGACCGGCGCATCCGCCGCCGGGGCCGCGTGGCGCTCGCCCAGCGCGAACTCGATCAGCTCGTCCAGCGTGGACTCCGCGCCCCGCTTCCGCGCGGAGCGAAGTTCCGCGGTGGGCAGCGCGTTCCGGATCTTCGCCTCGGTTTCCGCGTGCCAGACCGCGTACGGGCGCAGCCCGAACAGGTAGCTGCCCACCGGTTGCCACAACCGGTTCACCGCCGCGCTCAGCTGCGCGGACCGGGCCGCCCGGCCCTGCGCAGCCGCCACCCACGACTCGATCTCGACCGCCAGCAGCTCGCCGAGCACATCGCCGAAGAGCTGCTTGATCCGCAGGCATTCGTGCAGGTGGGAGACGGCGTTGTCGAGGTCGCCCTGCCGCCAGCGGGCCAGTCCCAGCACCAGCTCGCACCACGACCGCGCCCACTGCTCGCCGTGCTCCTCGCAGATCTCCAGGCACCGCTCGCACAGGTCGACCGCGCGCTGGAGCTCGCCATCGGAGATCTGCAGCACCGCCAGGCACGACATGCTGACCATCGCGAGCCCGTCGTGGCGCAGGACTTCCTCCTCCTCGAGCGCCTCGGCGAACCGGGCCATCGCGGAGTCGTGGTGGCCTCGGAGCAGATCGATGAATCCAGCGGTTTGCGGGACCAGTCGCAGCACCGCATCGGCCCGCACCTCGTGGGCCATCCCCTGCGCCTCGGCCAGCAGGTCCGAGGCCGCGTCGGAATCCCCGTGCCAGCCGCTGACCAGCGCGTTCACCAGCAGGGCGCGGGCCCGCTGCGGACTCGGCCCGGGGGAGACCTGCAGGGCTTCGCCCAGCCACGAGATGCCTTCGCGGAGAGCGCCGCTGGCCAGCCAGAAGAACCGCAGCGCTGCCACCATGCGCAGGGCTTCGTCGGTTTCGCCGGGCTCGGTGCAGCAGAACTCCATCGCGCTGCGCAGGTTCGCCCGGTCCAGCCGCAGCCGAGCCAGCCACTCCACCTGGTCCGGCCCGAGCCACTCGGCGTCGACGCGCTCGGCCAGCAGCAGGAAGTGGTCGCGGTGGCGACGGCGCAGCACGAGTTCCTTGGTGCCGCCGCCGAGCCGTTCCCGGCCGTACTCCTGGATCGTCCGCAGCAGCCGGTAGCGGGTGCGCGCGTCCGGCGGATCCTCCTTGACCAGCACGGACTTCTCGACCAGGCCGGCCACTCCGACGAAGACGTCCTCCACGGTGACGCCGTCCCCGACGCACACCGCCTCGGCCGCCTCCAGCTCGAAGCCGTCGGCGAACACCGAGAGCCGCGCCCACACCGCCTGCTCCACCGGCGAGCACAGGTCGTAGCTCCACTCGATCGCCGCCCGCAGCGACTGGTGGTGCGGCGCCGCGCTGCGATCGCCCCAGGTCAGCAGCCGGTACCGGTCGCTGAGCCGGGCCAGGATCTCCGACACCGACAGCGACCGCATCCACACCGCGGCCAGCTCGATCGCCAGCGGCAACCCGTCCAGCTGCTGGCACAGCCGGACCACCTCGGCCTCGTTGTCGGGTCCGATGGAGAAGTCCGGCAGCACCGCGGACGCCCGGTCGGCGAACAGCTCCAGCGCCTCGTGGCCGACAGCCCGCTGCACGACCCGGTCCTGCGAATCCAGCCGCGGCATCAGCAGCGGCGGCACCGGCCACACCTGCTCGCCGGCGATGGCCAGCGGGGCCCGCGAGGTGACCAGGACGCGCAGTTCAGGAGAGGTCGCCAGCAGCTGGCCGACCAGCGGTCCGCACGCCTCCAGCAGGTGCTCGCAGCCGTCCAGGATGATCAGCATCCGCTTGTCGGCCAGCTGCTCGGCCAGCAGGTCCTCGGCCGAATCGGGTGGTGAGCTGCGCAGACCGAGGCCGCTGACCAGCACTTGCGCGAGATCGCGGGTGGCCGGGACCTCGGCGAGCGACACCAGCCAGACGCCGTCGGGGAAGGCGCGGCGCAGGTCGCGCGCGACGCGGGTGGCCAACCGGGACTTGCCGACCCCGGCGACCCCGGTGAGGGTCACCAGCCGGGACGTCGACAGCAGCCTTTTGACCTGCGTGATCGCTCCGCGACGCCCGACGAAGCTCGTCAGCTCGTCGGGCAGCCTGCCCACCCGCCGGGTTGCCATCGAGACCACCCGCACTCACCTGAACAATTTGGCGTGTCCGAGTGTAGGCCTGCAGAGACCCCGGTCACCCGATGAGAGCCGCCCCGACCGCGACGAAGCCGACGCCGCTGAACAGCAGGAACGCGATATCTCAGGCCCCGGGACTCAGTACGGGCGCGGTGGTCTCGACCGTCAGGCGGGTTTGTCGTCGCGGCCGTGGACCTGGGCCGGCGGGTGAGTGGCCTCCACGGCGGTGAACTCCTCGATGATCTCGTAGTGGTGCTTGGCGCCCTTCGGGATGATCCACGAATCCCCGGGCTCCAGCAGCACGACCTGGCCTTCGCTGTGCAGCTCGGCCCGGCCGCTGATCACGTAGCCGACGGTCTCGTAGTCCCGAGCGGCCGCTTCCTTCTCCAGACCGGGTGGTTCCTCGCGCCACAGCCGCATCGCCAGGCTGACACCTTCGGCGAGGTAGTACTGCCCCTGGGAACCGCGTGGCGAGTGCGAACCGTCCACCTTGATGATCGTGGTGTCGCTCATCGGACCCCCTCTCACGGGTGCCCCGATTCTCCCGCCGCCGCAGGGGAGGAGCAGCGCGACCAGGCCTGTCAAGTCCAGAACGCGGCGGCCAGCACCACGCCGAGGACGCCGGAGCCGATGCCGGCCAGGACCGTTCCGAGGACGTTGAGCACCGCGTACAGCCGCGCGCCGTCGGCGAGGAGCCGGACGCTTTCGTAGCCGAAGGTGCTGAACGTGGTCAGCGCGCCGCAGAAGCCGACGCCGATCAACGCCTGGAGCTCCGGGAGCTGCAGGCCGAACAGCGCGGCGCCGGTGAGGATCCCGAGGACCAGCGAGCCGATCGAATTGGCCGTCAGGGTGCCCCACGGGAACCCGGTGTCGTGGCGCGCCTGCACCCAGCGGTCGGTGAGGAAGCGCAGGCAGGCGCCGAACGCGCCGCCGATCGCGACGAGCACGAAGGTCACCGCTGCTCCCGTCCGGCGTAGCGGATCACCTCGACCTCGTCGAGCAGCACCAACCCCTCGGTGACCAGCTCGTCGAGCTCGGGCAGGAAGTCGCGCACCCGCTGCTCGTCGTCGACGATCACCACCGCGATCGGCATGTCCTCGCTCAACGACAGCAACCGCGCGGTGTGGATCGCCGAGGACGCCCCGAATCCCTCCACGCCGCGGAACACCGAAGCCCCCGCCAACCCGGCTTCCCTGGCCCGGCGCACGATCTCGTGGTAGAGCGGTTTGTGCTGGTAGGTGTCGGTTTCACCGAAGATCGCGGTGAGCCGGACGGCCTGTCCTCGAAGTCGCACCACCGATCATCCCCTCCCGAACGCGCGGGCCGCCGAACGCGCAGCGAGCAGTCCGACGGCGACCGCGAGCAAGCAGCTCAGCACCGTCCCGGCCAGGTAGACCAGGGCGAACGCGGGCTGTCCCCCGGCCACCAGGTGCACCGCGTCGGCGACGTAGGTGGAGAACGTCGTGAAGCCGCCCAGCACGCCGACGCCGAGGAACGGCCGGACCAGGCGGTGCGCGGTGACCAGCTCTGTGATCACGAACATCAGCACGCCGATGGCCACGCAGCCGATCACGTTGACCAGGAACGTCGAGAAGGGTCCTGGCCAGGTCAGGTAGGCGCCGTAGCGCAGCAGCGAGCCGAGCGCACCGCCCGCGGCGACCACCGCGAGCACGTCCAGGGGAGGCAGCGTCCGCGGCTTGCGCGCCCGGCGCAGCTCCGCGGGGAAAGCCGATCCCATGACCCCTCCAGCACGTTCTCGACCTGTGCTGGGAACGGTACCGGGCCACCGCCCACCGGACTCCGCCGTCCACACGGTGTCCTCCCCGCAATTTCAATGGAATTTCGACGTCCGATTTCCATTGAGGTGATCTCAGTGGAATGGGGATGGCCGGTGGCCTGGAGAGATGTGGGCGTGGGGTCCTGGTAGAAGAAGGTCTCACCACAAGATCATTCTTCAGGCC
>NZ_JBEOVY010000493.1:0-4405 GCF_040295745.1 Saccharopolyspora sp. NPDC002686 | reverse complement strand
CCCAAATATACTTGGAATTATTACTTAGTATTTCCATTGAATTTGCGGGAGTCCCGACACGCACCGGCGCGTCGGGGTCCGGACACGCCGGGGACGCACAGTTTCAATTGAAACTGCGGACTCCAGGCACGGCGGATCACAGTTTCAATTGAAACTGCGGGCCCGGGCCGGACGTGCGGAGCACGAGGCACGGGTGACGAGCAACAGGATTGCTGTTGTTCAGCTGGAGGAGAAATCACTCTCCTGATTCTCCGCGAACACCCCTCCGACGAACTACGGTGAGCCTGCGGCGAAGGTGGCGTGCAGCACATCGAGGCGTCACCTCCGACGGCACAGAGACGTTCGAGCAGGAAGAGGTGCATTCGGTGCAGTCGACGTTGAGCTCCGTGATCGGTCCGGACACCCCGGCACGGGTCGACGGCGGGGGCGAGTACCTCTCGCGGAACCCGGCGAACCTGGAGGACGTGGTCGCCGAGGTCACGCTCGGTGGTCCCGAGGTGCTGCCCGCGGCGACCGAGCAGGCTCAGCGCGCGCAGCGCGAGTGGGCGCAGGTCCCGGCACCGGTGCGCGGGCGCGTGATCGCCGGTCTGGGCCGGCTGGTGGAGGCCAACAAGGAGTCGCTGGCGCGGCTGGTGACCCGCGAGATCGGCAAGCCGCGCGCCGAGGCGCTGGGCGAGGTCCAGGAGATCATCGACACCTGCGACTTCTTCGTGGGCGAGGGCCGGCGCCTCTACGGCCAGACCGTGCCCTCGGAGATGCCGGACAAGCAGCTGTTCACCTTCCGGGTCCCGGTGGGCGTGGCGGTCGTGATCACCGCGGGCAACTTCCCCGCCGCGGTCCCGTCCTGGTACCTCGTACCCGCGCTGCTGTGCGGCAACGCAGTGGTGTGGAAGCCCGCCGAGTACGCCGCCGGGGTCGCCCGCGCGCTGGCCGAGCTGGCCTGGCGGGCGGGAGTGCCCAAGGGCGTGCTGAACCTGGTCTACGCCGACGGCGAATCGACCTTCCAAGGCTTGGAGACCGCGCTGGCGGCGGGCACCGTGAACAAGGTCGGGTTCACCGGTTCCAGCGCGGTCGGCTCGCAGGTCGGCGCGCTGTGCGGCAAGTACCTGCAGAGCCCGTGCCTGGAGCTGGGCGGCAAGAACCCGATGATCGTCACCCCGGACGCCGAGCTGGACCTGGCCGTGGAGGGCGCGCTGTTCTCCGGCTGGGGCACCGCCGGGCAGCGCTGCACCTCGCTGGGCAACCTGATCGTGCACCGGGACATCCACGACGAGTTCGTGCGCCGGCTCGACGCGGCGCTGCGCGCGGCCACCATCGGCGACCCGACCGGTGACGTGCTCTACGGGCCGCTGCTGGACCAGAAGTTCGCCGACAACTTCGAGAACATCCTGGGCCAGATCCAGGACCACCACACCGTGCTCGGTTCCGAATCGGTCGGCCGGATCACCGAATCCGCGCCGCGCAAGGGTTTCCACGGCGACCCGGCGACCGGCCTGTACTACCACCCGGTGCTGCTGGACGGGCTGCGCCCGGACGACCACGTGTTCCGCAACGAGACCTTCGGGCCGATCGTCGGGGTGAGCACCTACGAGACGCTGGACGAGGCGATCGAGCTGGGCAACGCGCCGGGCTACGGGCTGTCCGCAGCGATCTACACCACCGACCCGGCCAGCGCGTTCCGCTTCCGGCAGGGCATCGGCGCGGGCATGGTCAGCGTGAACAACTCCACCTCGGGTGCCGAGGCGCACCTGCCCTTCGGCGGCAACGGCAAGTCCGGCAACGGCAGCCGCCAGTCCGGGGTGTGGGTGCTCGACCAGTTCACCCGCTGGCAGTCGTTGAACTGGGACTTCTCCGGCAAGCTGCAGAAGGCCCAGATGGACGTCGACACCGTGGAACCGGAGCTGGACTACCAGCTGCCCCCCGAACTCGGCGGTGCGCGGTGACGCTGCCCGCGCGGGCGGAGGTCGTCGTGATCGGCGGCGGGGTGGTGGGCGCGAGCACCGCCTTCCACCTCGCCGAGGCCGGCGTGGACGTGCTGCTGCTGGAGCGCGACGAACTCGGTTCGGGCAGCACCTGCAAGGCCGCCGGCGGCGTTCGGGCGCAGTTCTCCGACCCGGTCAACATCGAGCTGGGCCAGCGCAGCCTGCGCGCGTTCGAGGACTTCGCGCGCAGGCCCGGTGGGGAGATCGACCTCAAGCAGCACGGCTACCTGTTCCTGCTGTCGGACCCCGAGGACGTCGCGGCGTTCGAGGACGGCGTCCGGCTGCAGAACGAGTTCGGGGTGCCGAGCCGGATGCTGAGCGTCGCCGAGGCCTGCGAGCTCTCCCCGTACGCGGTGCCCGACGGGCTGCTGGCCGCCGCCTTCTCCCCCACCGACGGGCACTGCACGCCGGAGGCCGTGGTGCAGGGCTACGCGCAGGCCGCCCGGCAGCACGGCGCGGTGATCCGGCGGCACTGCGCCGTCACCGGGATCGACGTGACCGGCGGTCAGATCACCGCCGTGCACACCGATCACGGGTCGGTGGCGACCTCGACCGTGGTGTGCGCGGCGGGTGCGTGGTCGGCGGCGATCGGCGAGTTCGTCGGCGTCGAGCTGCCGGTCCGCCCGCTGCGGCGGCAGATCCTGGTCACCGAGCCGGTCGCGGACCTGCCGCCCCGGCTGCCGTTCACCATCGACTTCGCCACCAGCTTCTACTTCCACGACGAAGGCCCCGGGCTGCTCATCGGGATGTCCGACCCCGACGAGGAGTACGGGTTCAACCTGAGCACCGACGACCGCTGGCTCGGGCGGCTCTCCGACGCGGTGGCCCGGCGGGCGCCCCGATTAGCGGAGGTCGGCGTGGCGCACGGGTGGGCCGGGCTCTACGAGGTCACGCCCGACCACAACGCGCTGGTCGGTGAGGCCGACGGGCCAGGCCGGTTCCTGTACGCCACCGGTTTCTCCGGGCACGGATTCCTGCAGGGCCCCGCCATCGGCGAGGTGCTGCGCGATCTCGTGCTCGACCGTCCCCCGGTGGTCGACGTCTCGGCGCTGGACGTGCGCCGCTTCGCCGCCGCCGAGATCCGCCCCGAGCACAACTGCGTGTGACCGGCGGTCACCCGGTAACGCGATTTCAATGGAATTCGGACCTCTGATTTCCATTGAAATCGCGTGCCGGGAGGTGACCAGCACCGCAGAGCAAGACAAATTCCGCATTCTCTACGAGGAGCGCTAACCGTGCGTGATCTGTTGCAGGAGATCGACGAGTGGGGTCCGGAGAAGGTCGTGTGCGTCTCGGACGCGCGCACCGGGATGCGGGGCGTGCTGGTCATCGACAACACCGCCCGCGGCACCGGCAAGGGCGGCACCCGCATGAGCCCGACCGTCACCGTCGGCGAGATCGCCCGGCTGGCGCGGGTGATGACGTGGAAGTGGGCTGCGGTCGACCTGTTCCACGGCGGGGCCAAGGCGGGCATCTTCGCCGACCCCGACTCCCCCGACAAGGAGCGGATCGTGCGCGCCTTCGCGCGGCGGCTGGCCGACCAGATCCCGGCGAGCTACGTCGCCGGACTGGACATGGGCATGACCGAGCACGACGCGGCGATCATCCAGGACGAGCTCGGCGACCGCGGCGCAGCGGTCGGCGTGCCGGAAACGCTGGGCGGGGTGCCCTACGACCAGCTCGGCGTGACCGGTCACGGGGTCGCCGAAGCCGTCGAAGCCGCGCTGCGGCACCAGGGGCGCGACATCAAGGGCGCTCGAGTCGCAGTGCAGGGCTTCGGCGCGGTCGGTGCCGCTGCCGCCAAGCGGCTGCACGAGCTCGGCGCGCAGCTGGTCGCGCTGTCCACGATCGACGGTTCGGTGCACGACCCGGACGGCTTGGACGTGCCGAAGTGGCTGGACGCGCGCGCCGACTTCGGCGACGCCTGCGTGGCCAAAGCCGCTGACTCGCAACGCATCCCGCGCGGCGAGGAGCTGCTGGTGGACTGCGACGTGCTGGTTCCCGCGGCCGGGCAGGACGTCATCGACGAAGGCGTGGCGGCGAAGATCCGGGCCGATCTGGTCGTGGAGGGCGCGAACCTGCCGACCACGCCCGAGGCGCGAATGCTGTTGGCCGGGCGCGAGATCACGGTGGTGCCGGACTTCATCGCCAACGCCGGTGGCGCCATCGCGGCCGGTTTCGCCATGGATGCGCGGCACTCCGCGTTCCGCCCCGAACCGACCGCCATCCTGGCCGAGGTCGCCGAACGCACCCGCAACAACACCGTGCTCGTCCTCGACACCGCGAACCGCAGCGGAATGCTCCCGCACGAAGCGGCTCTCGACCTGGCCAAGCAACGGGTGCGCACCGCGATGGAGCTGCGCGGACGACTCCCGCAGCCCGCCTAGTCCGCAGGTCGAGGCTCGTGAGCACTTTGCGGTGCT
>NZ_JBEOVY010000492.1:0-4429 GCF_040295745.1 Saccharopolyspora sp. NPDC002686 | reverse complement strand
GCATCAGTCCAGCCAGCAGCGTTGTCGGATCCAACTGCTCCAAAGCGGCACGCGGGGACTGCCTGCGACAGCCGGTCGAGGTGTTGTTCGTGGGTGCCCCGGTATTGCGCTCGCGGCGTGGTGCCGCCAGCCCGCTGCCTCGACGCGTCCGGCAGTCACCGGACGGGCGGGTGCTTCAGACCCGCGTGTTGCGCTGGGCGCTGGACTGCGGGTGCCGCATCACCATGCGGGCCCGCTGCATCTCGCGCGACATGCTGCCCAGCCAGCGAACCAGACCTGCCATCGGGGCGTCCTCCACTACTCCAAGAGGGTTAATCGACGGCTCGTCGCCGGTTGTCAACTCCGGTTCACGACAACCGACGCGAACCGGACCGCCAATGGCCGTCTCACCCGCCATGTCGTTGCAGGTAGTCCCGGTGTTTCACCAGTTTCATAACGTATTGATAACGACGGTTCGGATGGGGTGTTCATCCCTCGATGGGGTGAAGCGTGTTGGGTCGTGCGGACGCTGCGCCATCACCCCGGATGCGCACCCACCGTGTCCCGCAGCTCCATACCCATCGCCAGGCCCGAATTGCGGGCGCAGTGCGCACAGCAGAAGAACCGGCCACTGGCCTCCACACCGTGCCCGAGGATCCGGCACCCGCAGTGCTCGCACAACGGCGCCAACCGCTGCGCCGCGCACTCGAAGCTGTCGAAGGTGTGCACCCCTCCACCGGTGGTGTGCACCTCGAAGGTCATCCAGTAGTCGTTGCCGCAGACTTCGCAGGTCGCCATGACATCGCCTTTCCCGTGGAAATCCGGCAGATGACCGCAGCATGCGGGCCCACCACCACCTCGGCAACCGCGCCCGTTCGACCGCTGCCGCCCACCCCACCGCTGTGCCAGCATGATCGCCACCACACCCCGCGCAACCCCCGGGAGCAGCCATGCACGACGACCGCCGCATCGTCGAACAACGCCTCGACCGCGTCCTGGCCGAACGACTGCGCCCCGCCCAGCACCACCACACCCGCGCCTGCGACATCGCCGTCTGGCACGTCCCCGGCGAACCCGTCAGCGTCGACCAAGCCCTGCGCGCCGACTACGCACCCACCGAAATCGGCCAACCCTGGGGACCCGCCTGGGGCACCAGCTGGTTCCGGATCACCGCCGAGATCCCCGAGCAGTGGAACGACCGCACCGTCGAAGTGCTCATCGACCTCGGCTTCGACGACGACCGCCCCGGCTTCCAATGCGAAGGCCTCGCCCACACCCCCGACGGCACCCCGATCAAAGGCCTGCACCCCCGCAACACCCACCTGCCACTGGGCCGCACCAGCGCCGGCACCACCCGCACCTTCTACGTCGAAGCCGCCGCCAACCCCATCATCCTCGGCCCCCACGGCTTCCAACCCACCGAACTCGGCGAACGCCCCACCCACCCCGGACCACCCCTGTACGTGCTGCGCCGAGCCGAAGCCGCCGTCCTCGACGAACACGTGTGGAACCTCGTGCAGGACACCGAAGTCCTCGACCAGCTCATGCGCGAACTGCCCACCGACTCACCCCGGCGCCACGACATCCTGCGCGCCCTGGAGCGCATGCTCGACCGCCTCGACCTGCACGACATCCACACCACCGCACCCGCGGCCCGCGCTGAACTCACCGACGTGCTTTCCCGCCCCGCCCACGCCAGCGCCCACACCCTCTCCGCCGTCGGACACGCCCACATCGACTCCGCCTGGCTGTGGCCGCAGCGCGAAACCATCCGCAAAGTCGCCCGCACCCTCGCCAACGTCACCACCCTGATGGCCGGCCACCCCGACTTCCACTTCGCGATGTCACAAGCCCAACAACTGGCCTGGATCAAACAACACCAGCCCGCCCTCTACGACCGGGTCCGCGCCTGCGTCCACACCGGACAGCTCGTCCCCGTCGGCGGCATGTGGGTCGAATCCGACACCAACATGCCCGGGGGAGAGGCCATGGCCCGCCAACTCATCCACGGCAAACGCTTCTACCTCGACGAATTCGGCATCGACACCCAAGAGGTGTGGCTCCCCGACTCCTTCGGCTACTCCGCCGCGCTCCCGCAGCTCATCGCCGCATCCGGCTCCCGCTGGTTCCTCACCCAGAAGATCTCCTGGAACCAGACCAACCGCTTCCCCCACCACACCTTCTGGTGGGAAGGCATCGACGGCACCCGCGTGCTCACCCACTTCCCACCCGCCGACACCTACAACGCCGAGATCACCGGCGCCGAACTCGCCCACGCCCAGCGCAACTTCGCCGAACACGGCCGCGCCACCCGATCCCTGCTGCCCTTCGGCCACGGCGACGGCGGGGGAGGACCCACCCGCGAAATGCTCGCCCGCGCCGCCCGCACCGCCGACCTGGAAGGCTCACCCCGAGTCCACCTCGACACCCCCGCCGAGTTCTTCACCGCCGCCGAAACCGACCACACCGGACCCGCCTTCTGGACCGGCGAGCTCTACCTCGAACTCCACCGCGGCACCTACACCTCCCAAGCCAAGACCAAGCAGGGCAACCGCCGCAGCGAACACCTCCTGCGCGAAGCCGAGCTCTGGTGCGCCACCGCCACCATCGCCACCGGAGCCGACTACCCCCACGACGCCCTGGACCGGCTGTGGAAACAAGTCCTGCTGCACCAGTTCCACGACATCCTGCCCGGATCCTCCATCGCCTGGGTCCACCGCGAAGCCCAAGAGACCTACCAGCGCATCGCCACCGAACTCGACGCCATCACCACCCGCGCCCAACGAGCACTCGCCGGAGCCCCCGCGCACCCGATCACCTTCAACGCCGCACCCCACACCCGCAACGGCATCCCCGCCCTAGGCGCAGCCCCCGCCGAACCCACCACACCACCCAGCCCCGCACACCACCCCGACGGCACCATCACCCTCGACAACGGACTCCTGCGCGCCACCATCGACCACCGCGGCCTGCTCACCTCCGTCTACGACCACGCCGCCGAACGCGAAGCACTCGCCGCCCCCGGCAACCTCCTGCAACTGCACCCCGACCACCCCAACGCCTGGGACGCCTGGGACCTCGACGACTTCTACCGCCACCACACCCACGACCTCACCGACATCGACCAGATCACCACCGACGCCCACACCGTCCACATCCAGCGCAGCTTCGGCCGATCCACCCTCACCCAGCACATCACCCTGCCCGCCCACGCCCGCCGCATCGACATCACCACCGACATCGACTGGCACGAAACCGAGAAGATCCTCAAAGCCAGCTTCCCCCTCGACATCCACGCCGACCACTCCGCCGCCGAAACCCAGTTCGGCCACGTCAAGCGCCCCACCCACACCAACACCTCCTGGGACGCCGCCAAGTTCGAGATCTGCGCCCACCGCTACCTGCACCTCGCCGAACCCGGCTACGGACACGCCCTGATCAACGACTCCACCTACGGCCACGACGTCACCCGCCCCAACGGCACGACCACCACCGCGCGCCTGTCCCTGCTGCGCGCACCCCGATTCCCCGACCCCCGCACCGACCACGGCCACCACCAACTGCGCTACGCCCTGTGCCCCGGAGCCGACATCGGCGACGCCATCCGCGAGGGCTACCACCTCAACCTCCCCGAACGCACCACCCACGGCTCCCGCACCGTCGCACCCCTGATCACCGTCGACAACGACGCAGTCATCGTCGAAGCCGTCAAACTCGCCGACGACCGCAGCGGCGACCTCGTCGTCCGCCTCTACGAATCCCGCGGCGGCCGAGCGCACACCCGCCTGACCATCTCCTTCCCAGCCACCGCCGTCACCCGAACCGACCTGCTCGAACGGCCCCTGGCAGACCCCGAAGCACCCACCGACGCCCTCGACATCCGCCTGCGCCCCTTCGAAATCCGCACCCTCCGCTTCACCCGAACCACCTGAAACAGGGGAGCGGTATGCGGACCTGTGCCGCCCGCGAACTGCCACGGAGCTCCGCCCGAGCGCGTCCGCGCCCCGCAAAAGGACCCCGGACGCGCTCGGGAAGGCCCGCATCAGTGGACGGTGAAGCCACCGTCGACAGGGAGAGCTGTTCCGATGACGAAGCTGGAGCCGGGGCTGCACAGCCACAGGACGGCTGCTGCGACCTCGTCCGCTCGCCCCAGTCGGCCGATGGGCTGTTCCTTGATGATCCCGGCCATGGTCTCGGCCTGGTTCTCGACCATGTCGGCGACCATCGGGGTGTCGATGACGCCAGGGCACACGGCGTTGACCCGATCGAAGGCCTCGGCCGTCTCGTCGGCCGCGTCGGTCGGCGGCACCTGGATGCCGGCGTTGTTGAACGCCATGTCCAGGCGGCCGTACTCCCTCACCGCGCGCCGCACCGCGGCTTCGACTTGCTGTTCGTCGGTGACGTCGCAGTGGGGGGGGTTCGCCCGCTGCCCACGGCCGGTGATCTCCTC
>NZ_JBEOVY010000491.1:0-4521 GCF_040295745.1 Saccharopolyspora sp. NPDC002686 | reverse complement strand
CCACCCCTATTACAACCCGTTGGGTTGTGTTTTTCTCTTGTGTGCCCTGCCTTGGGGGGGCTTCTGCCTTAACCTCTCACCAACCCACCCCCCCCCCCCACGACCTGTACTCATCGAAGGAGGAACATCCGGTGTGGGCCGTGCACTCGTTGTGCACTGTGGACGGACGTCTGGTGCTGTGGGCGGAGGACTCCGCGCTGCCGGCGCGGGTTCCGGGACGCGCACCGCGCGGTCCGCTGGCGCATCCGTTCGCGGTTGCCGGTGAGGCGCTGCGGGATGCGCTGACCGGGGAGCAGTTCAAGGTCGACTCGATCCCGGTCCAGCTGCCGTCCTACGCCTCCGCACCGGTCGCTTCTCCGGAACTGGTCCGGGATCCGCTGACCGCCGGTCCCGCACCGCGCGGGAAGCTGCGGCTGCGCGAGTGGCTGGTGCCCGCTGTGGCCTGCAGCCCTGCGGCGGTGATCGAGCTGCTGGACGAGGGCGTGCCCGGCTGCCGGTTGGGCGCTTCGGCGCATTTCCTGCGCAGCGTCGCCGAGTTCGCCGAACAGCTGGTGTCACAGGGACGCGTGCTGCCCGCACTGCTGGACGAGAACGAGTGGCCGACCGCGCGGTGGCGACCGGCGTTGTCCAGCACGGATTCAGCGCACTTCGTGGCGCTGCGCGACGCCATGCCACCGGCGTTCCGCTGCGAGCGCGGCGACGCACCGGCCGATGTCCTGCGCAACGCCCTGAACGTGCTGGTCGACGGCATCGTGCGCAGCCGGGTCGCGGAACTCGAGCCAGCCGGAGGCCGGACTGCAGCGGCGGCCTGGCTGAAGGCGTTGACCGGCGAGCCGCGCTTCGACAGCGCCGAGAACCAGGTCCGCAGGCTCGCGCGGCAGTTGGAGACCTGGCGGGCCAGCGGCGGCAGGCAGAACCCGGTGCGGACCTGCTTCCGGCTGCACGCGCCCGAGGACGACGAGGACTGGCGCCTGGAGTTCCTGCTGCAGGCGGTGGACGACCCGAGCGTGCTGGTGTCGGCCGACGAGGTGTGGCGCGCGGACAGCATGGTCCTGCAGCGCTGGACCGACGAGCCGGAGGAGCTGCTGCTCACCGATCTCGGCGAGGCCAGCCGGATCTTCCCCGCGCTGGACGCGGCGCTGCGCGTGCCGCACCCGAGCGAGCTGCTGCTGGACGCCACCGGCGCGTACGAGTTCCTCACCAGCGCTGCGCTGCTGGACCAGGCGGGTTTCGGCGTCCTGCTGCCGTCCTGGTGGGGGCACACCGAGCAGCTCGGGTTGAAGCTGACCGCGTCGAGCACCGGAACAGCCGGTGCCGTGGCCAAGGAGTCCGGCGTCGGACTGGCCGACCTGGTCGACTACCGCTGGGACCTGGCGCTCGGCAACGAGCAGCTGACCGAGTCGGAGCTCGAAGAGCTGGCCGCCGCGAAGGTTCCGCTGGTCCGGTTGCGCGGCCGCTGGGTCCGGATCGACCGCAAGCGGCTCGCGGCCGGGCTGGCGTTCCTGGAGCAGTCCGGATCCGGCCAGATGACCGCCGGTGAGGTGCTGCTGCAGGCCGGGCTCCCCGCGGAGGACGGCGAACGGCCGATGCCGGTCGTGGAGGTCAGCGGGCGCGGGTGGGTCGGCGACCTGCTGTCCGGTCAGCTCGAGCAGCACCTGGAACCGGTGGAGCCGCCCCAGGGGTTCAACGCGACCTTGCGCCCGTACCAGCGACGTGGTCTGGCCTGGTTGGCGTTCCTCGACCGGCTCGGGCTGGGCGCCTGCCTCGCCGACGACATGGGCCTGGGCAAGACCGTGCAGCTGCTGGCGCTGGAAGCGCTGGCGCGGGCCGGCGGTTCGCGCGGGCCGACGCTGCTGGTCTGCCCGATGTCGCTGGTCGGCAACTGGCAGCGGGAGGCCGCGAAGTTCGCGCCGTCGCTGGACGTCCACGTCCACCACGGTTCCGACCGGCTCACCGGCGAGGACCTGATGGAGGAGGTCGGCGGGCACGACCTGGTCATCACCACCTATCCCCTGGCCGCGCGGGATTCCACCGTGCTGCGGGAGATCCGCTGGGAGCGGGTGGTGCTCGACGAGGCGCAGAACATCAAGAACAGCAACGCCCGGCAGTCGCGGGCGGTGCGCGGGCTGTCCGCGCGGCAGCGGATCGCGCTCACCGGCACACCGGTGGAGAACCGGCTCGCCGAGCTCTGGTCCATCATGGACTTCGCCAACCCGGGCGTCCTCGGCTCGCTGAGCACGTTCCGGGCGCGGTTCGCGGTGCCGATCGAGCGCGACGGCGACACCGAAGCCGCGGCGCGGCTGCGGCGGGTCACCGGGCCTTTCGTGCTGCGGCGGGTGAAGACCGATCCGGCGATCATCGACGACCTGCCGGACAAGATCGAGATGAAGCAGCTGTGCAACCTCACCGCCGAGCAGGCCTCGCTCTACCAGGCGGTGGTGGACGACATGCTGGCGCGCATCGCCGACAGCGAGGGCATGGAGCGGCGCGGCCTGGTGCTGGCGACGATGTCGAAGCTCAAGCAGGTCTGCAACCACCCGGCGCAGCTGCTCGGCGACGGCTCCCCGCTGCCCGACCGGTCCGGGAAGGTGGCGCGGTTGGAGGAGATCCTCGAATCGGTGCTGGCCGACGGCGACAAGGCGCTGTGCTTCACGCAGTTCGCGGGCTTCGCCGGGATGCTGGTGCCGCACCTGGCCGCCCGGTTCGACACCGAAGTGCTGTTCCTGCACGGCGGCACGTCGAAGAAGGCCCGCGACGAGATGGTCCGGCGGTTCCAGGAGACCGACGGGCCGGCGATCTTCCTGCTGTCGCTCAAGGCCGGTGGCACCGGGCTGACGCTGACCGCCGCCAACCACGTCATCCACCTCGACCGCTGGTGGAACCCGGCGGTCGAGGACCAGGCCACCGACCGGGCGTTCCGCATCGGGCAGCGCCGGGACGTGCAGGTCCGCAAGCTGACCTGCATCGGCACCCTGGAGGAGAAGATCGACCGGATGATGGCGGACAAGAAGGCGCTGGCGCAGCTGGTGGTCGGCTCCGGCGAGAACTGGCTGACCGAGCTGTCCACCAGCCAGCTGCGCGAACTGGTGGCGCTGGAATCGGAGGCCATCGGTGAGTGACTGGTACGGCGGATTCCCCAAGCCCAGCAAGCCGATTCGGGTCGAGGGCGGTATCAAGGCGCGCAGCAAGCGCGGCGAGATCGCGCAGACCTGGTGGTCGCGCCGGTTCATCGAGGTGCTGGAGTCGTTCGGCATGGGCGGCCGGTTGCAACGCGGGAAGAACTACGCGCGCGCCGGCCAGGTGCTGAACCTGTCGCTGTCTACGAGCGTGGTGGTCGGCCTGGTCCAGGGATCCCGCCCCCAGCCGTACCGGGCGCGGATCGGCATCAAGGCGCTGTCGTCGGCGGAGTGGGACCAGGTCGAGCGGGCGCTGGCCGGTCAGGCGCTGTACGCGGCGAAGCTGCTGGCAGGGGAGATGCCGCAGGACATCGAGGACGTCTTCGCCGAGCTCGGCCTGGAGCTGTTCCCGACGACCATGCGCGAGCTGACCATGGACTGCTCCTGCCCGGACTGGGAAATCCCGTGCAAGCACCTGGCGGCGACCTGCTACCTGCTGGCGGAGTCCTTCGACGCGGACCCGTTCCAGATCCTCGCCTGGCGCGGCCGCTCGCGGGAAGAACTCCTCGACCGCCTCCGCACCCTCCGAGGCACGACCGCCGGACCTGCGGCGGAACAACCGACCGGGCCGGAACCGCTGTCGGCATCCCTGGAAACCTTCTGGACAGCCCCGGAACCCCCGGCTCCGCCGCCGACCACGGGCACCACGGCACCGGACGCGATCCTCGACGAACTCGACCCGCTCCCGGTCAAGATCGGCGACGACTCGGCGGTGGACCTGCTCCGCCCCGCCTACCGGGCGATGACGGCGCCGGAGTAGTCAGGGCTGGTTCGGCGGCGCGTGGTCGGTGCGCCGCATCTCGTACCAGTCCTCGCCGACCGGCTCCCCCGCCATGTTCCAGCTCCAGGACGTGGTCGGGGTGATCCGCAGGTACACGCCGGGCCCGATCATCCCGGCCCGCTCGATCGGCCCTTCGGCCACCCCGTAGACGCGAATCCCGCGCGCGATGAACGGGTCGAGCGACACCAGGTCGTCGAAGACCAGGGCTACCTTGGGATTTCCGTCCCGGACGTTCCGGAACTTGCGGGTGTTGAGCACCGATGGCCCGCCCCCGCCAACCCAGAAGCAAGCTCCGTCGAACTCGCAAGCCAGCGGCACCACATCGGGCTGCCCACCCGCGTCAACGGTGGAGAACCGGACGATCGGCTGGGATCGCAGATAAGCGATCTCCTCATCGGTGAATGACATGGAGCGGCTCCTTCCCACTGACCGCGCCCAGCCTCCCACCGCAACGCGATTCGCGCCGAGAACCTCGGACGTCATGCCTGGTCAGGACCCGTGAGTACTTTGTGGCGCTATAGGCCCCCAAAGTACTCACGGGTCTTCACCAGGCAAAAGGTTCAT
>NZ_JBEOVY010000490.1:0-4524 GCF_040295745.1 Saccharopolyspora sp. NPDC002686 | reverse complement strand
GTCAGCAATGCATGGTTCGTGAGCGCTTTGTGGCGTTATAGCGCCATTAAGCGCTCACGAGCTTCTGCTGGGCGAAACGATGTCGGTACCGCGCATCGTCCGGCCGCGTTGACGGCGGCGGGATGCCGGTGCCCGGTGAAGGCTGATTCGCGAACTCCGCTCGCAAGCGATTCGCCTGATGTCCGGGTCGGATGCGCCGGCAGAGAAGTGCCGACGCCCCGGCTCCGGAATTCAGCGGTCTGGCACCGCTGTTGGGCGCTGATCGCGCCGTGGGGGCGTTGCGAACGCCCGGCCGGGCATCGGTCGCGGCCGACCGGTGTTCCGGCGGCTGCGGACCGCTCAGGCCCGTTCTCGCCGCGAGCGGACGTCCGTGCGCAGTGTCGCACCTGGACGCCGCTCCGCCGCTGGCCGGAGCCTCCCCTCCGAGCGGATCGGAGGCTTCCAGCCGAGAGCGGGCGGCACCTCATCCCGATGGCCGGGTTCAGGTGGCCGCCCGCTCGGTCCACTGTTGCTCGCTGCAGCGGCGAGCACTCACTTCTTGGTGGACTTGCGAGTCGTCGTCGCCTTCTTGGTCGCCGGACGGGTCGTCTTGGCAGCGGTGGCCTTGGTGGTGCTGGCCTTCGCAGTGCTGGCCCGCTTGGTGGTCGCCTTGGCGGTGCTGGCCTTGGCGGTGGTCGCCTTGGTCGTGCTCGCCTTCGTGGTGGCGGCCTTCGTGGTCCGCTTCGGCGCGGCCTTGGTGGCGGTCGCCTTGGTGGCAGCGGCCTTCGGCGCAGCCTTGGTGGCGGCGGCCTTCGGCGCGGCCTTGGTGGCGGTCGCCTTGGTGGCGGCGGCCTTGGTGGTCGCGCGACCGGTGGTCTTGGTCGCGGCGGCGCGGGTGGTGGTCGCCTTCGCCTTGGTACCGGCCGGAGCCTTGGCGGTGGTCTTGGCGGCGGCGGTCCGGGTGGTGGCACCGCGGGTGGTGGCCGCCTTGACCGAGGACTGGCGCGGCAGTTTCCGCTGTCCGCCCACGACTTCCTTGAACTGGGTGCCGGCGCGGAAGGCGGGGACGTTGGTCTTCTTGACCTTCACGGACTCACCGGTGCGCGGGTTGCGGGCGGTACGCGCGGCACGGGCCCGCTTCTCGAAAACGCCGAAGCCGGTGATGTTGACCTTCTCGCCCTTGTTGACGTTGCGAACGATGATGTCCACGACGTTTTCCACAGCCTGGCTGGCGGTCTTCTTGTCTCCGAGGCGTTCTGCCAGAGCCTCGATGAGTTGGGCCTTGTTCACTTCAGTCCCTCCCAGGACACAACAACGGCCCCGTTGGGCCGACTCAATGTCAACGGTAAAGCCCCGGATAAACAAATGCCAATCGCCACGCCCCATTTTTTCGTTGGGGGCGCGGGCATTCGTCTCCGGGCAACGGGGCCGCAGTGCTCGTGGAGCAACTGTTCAGTTGTGCGCCGGGTGGCGGATTTTTCCTTGCACAGCAGAAAGAATCCGCCACCCGGTCAAGCCGCGATCACTCCGCGGGAGCGGGCAGCGTGGCCGGTTTGAAGCTCGGCCGCTGCTGCTCAAAAGTGTCGATCGTCTCGGCGTGCCGGAGCGTCAAACCGATGTCGTCGAGCCCTTCCAGCAACCGCCAGCGGGTGTAGTCGTCGATGCGGAACGACACGGTGAGATCCTTGGCGTGCACGGTCCGTTGCTCCAGATCCACCGTGACGGCGGTACCCGGCTCGTTCTCCAAGAGCTTCCACAGCAGTTCCACATCGGACTGCTCGCACTCGGCCGCCAGCAGGCCCTGCTTGCCCGAGTTGCCGCGGAAGATGTCGGCGAAGCGGCTGGAGATGACCACCCGGAAGCCGTAGTCCTTCAGCGCCCACACGGCGTGCTCGCGCGAAGATCCGGTGCCGAAGTCCGGTCCGGCGACCAGCACGCTGCCGGCGCGGAACGGCTCCTGGTTGAGGATGAAGTCCTCGTCGCCCCGCCAGGCGGCGAACAGCGCGTCCTCGAATCCGGTCCGGGAGACCCGCTTGAGGTAGACCGCCGGGATGATCTGGTCGGTGTCCACGTTGGACCGGCGCAGCGGGACGCCGACCCCGGTGTGCGTCTTGAACGGTTCCATCGTCACTGCTCCTGGTGGGTGGGTTTCAGTCGAGGTCTTCGGGCGAGGACAGGGTGCCGCGCACCGCCGTGGCGGCGGCCACGAGCGGCGAGACCAGGTGGGTGCGGCCGCCCTTGCCCTGCCTGCCCTCGAAGTTGCGGTTGGAGGTCGAGGCGCTGCGCTCGCCCGGGGTCAGCTGGTCCGGGTTCATGCCCAGGCACATCGAACAACCGGCCGAACGCCATTCCGCGCCGGCGGCGGTGAAAACCTCGTGCAGCCCTTCGGACTCCGCCTGCTTGCGGACCTTCATCGAGCCCGGCACGACCAGCATCCGCACGTCCTGCGCGACCTTGCGGCCCTTCAGGACCTCCGCGGCGGCGCGCAGGTCCTCGATGCGGCCGTTGGTGCAGGAGCCCAGGAACACCGTGTCGACCGACACCTCGCGCAGCGGCGTGCCCGCCGTCAAGCCCATGTAGGCCAACGCCTTCTCGGCGGCGAAGCGCTCGCCCTCGTCGGCGATCTGCGCCGGGTCCGGCACCCGCTCGCCCAGCGGCAGGCCCTGGCCCGGGTTGGTGCCCCAGGTGACGAAAGGCGTGAGCTCGTCGGCGTTCAGCGTGACTTCTGCGTCGAAAGTGGCGTCGTCATCGGTGCGCAGCGTCTTCCAGTACTCGACCGCGGCGTCCCACTCGGCGCCCTCGGGGGCGTGCGAACGTCCCTTCAAGTACTCGAAAGTCGTTTCGTCCGGCGCGATCATGCCCGCGCGGGCGCCCGCCTCGATCGACATGTTGCAGATCGTCATGCGGGCTTCCATGGACAGCTGGCGGATCGCCTCGCCGCGGTACTCGAGCACGTAGCCCTGCCCGCCGCCGGTGCCGATCTTGGCGATCACGGCCAGGATCACGTCCTTGCTGGTCACTCCTGGACGCAGGGTGCCCTCGACGTTGATGGCCATGGTCTTGAACGGCTTCAGCGGCAGCGTCTGGGTGGCCAGCACGTGCTCGACCTCGGAGGTGCCGATGCCGAAGGCCAGCGCGCCGAACGCGCCGTGCGTGGAGGTGTGGCTGTCGCCGCAGACCACGGTGGTGCCGGGCTGGGTCAGCCCGAGCTGCGGACCGACGACGTGCACGATGCCCTGCTCGGCATCGCCCATCGGGTGCAGCCGGACGCCGAATTCCGCGCAGTTCTTGCGCAAGGTCTCGACCTGGGTGCGCGAGACCGGGTCGGCGATCGGCAGGTCGATCCCGGTGGTGGGCACGTTGTGGTCTTCGGTGGCCAGCGTGAGGTCGGGGCGGCGCACCTTGCGGCCGGCCAGCCGGAGCCCTTCGAAGGCCTGCGGACTGGTCACCTCGTGCACCAGGTGGAGATCGATGTAGAGCAGGTCTGGCTCGTGGCCTTCACCGCGGCGCACGATGTGCGCTTCCCAAACCTTCTCCGCGAGCGTTTTTCCCATCGCTGCTCCCAGTCGAGCCTGCCGAGACCCCGGAACGGGTCTTCCCACAGAGTGGACTTCCCAGATGCCGGGAAGTTAGTATCGGTACGTGGGACAGCATAGCGGCATCGGAGTACTGGACAAGGCAGTGGCCGTTCTGCAGGCCGTTGCCAATGAACCGTGCGGCCTCGCGGAACTGTGCAGCCGCACGGGTCTGCCGAGGGCAACGGCGCACCGCTTGGCGGTGGGCCTGGAGGTGCACCGCCTCCTGCGCAGGGATTCGGACGGGCGCTGGCGCCCGGGAGCGGCTCTCGCGGAGCTCGCGGGCGGAGCAGTGGACCCGTTGCTGGAAGCAGCTACCACGGTACTGCCCAAACTCCGGGACATCACGGGCGAAAGCGTCCAGCTCTACCGCCGGGACGGCATGCAGCGCCTGTGCATCGCCACCGCGGAACCCCCGAGCGGTCTTCGGGACACAGTCCCGGTGGGCACGGCCCTCTCGATGTTCGCAGGCTCCGGTGCCAAGGTCCTCGCGGCCTGGTCGGACCCGGCCACGCAACGAGCGGTCCTAGCAGAAGCGGTGTACGGCGAGCGAACCCTCATGGAGGTCCGAAGGAGGGGCTGGGCCCAGAGCGTCGCGGAAAGGGAATCGGGCGTGGCCAGTGTGAGCGCCCCGGTGAAGGACGCCCAAGGCCAGGTAGTAGCGGCGATATCGGTCTCAGGCCCGATCGACAGAATGGGCCGCCGCCCAGGAGCCCGCTGGGCAGCAGACCTACTAGCAGCAGCAGAAGCCCTACAAAACCGCCTGTAAACCCCAAACCCAACAAAGGCGCGGGCCCAAAAGAGGGCCCGCCCAAAACACCCCACCCAACCCAGCCCCCGGCCAAGCTGGACCAACACACAAAGAAGCCCCCACTCGATGTGTGGGGGCTTCCGTGGTAGTCCCGACGGGATTTGAACCCGCGCTACCGCCTTGAGAGGGCGGCGTCCTAGGCCGCTAGACGACGGGACC
>NZ_JBEOVY010000489.1:0-4557 GCF_040295745.1 Saccharopolyspora sp. NPDC002686 | reverse complement strand
GTTCGCAGTTTCAATTGAAACTGTGGTCCCCACCCGGACACGGCACCGGCGTGTCAGATCCCGACACACCGGAACTTGTGGACAGGTGGTCCGGTCTGTGGAGGAGTTCCGCAAATTCAATGGAAATCGGACATCCGATTTCCATTGAATTTTGAGACTCGTCGGTGACCCGCCCGCACCGGCGCGCGGGGGACTCGTCGAGGGGGTTAGACGTCGAGGTCGGCCAGGGCGGATTCGATGGCTCGGTGGAAGGTCGGGTAGGCGAAGATCATCCTGCGGAGGCTGGGCACCGGGACCTCGGCGTGCACGGCCACCGCGAGCGCCCCCACGATCTCGCCGCCGTAGGGGCCGACGACGGTCGCTCCGACGAGCACGCCGCGCTCCGCGTCGGCGACCAGCTTGATGATCCCGGCGTTGTCGACCTTGTGGATGAAACCGCGCGTGGACTCCTGGATCCGCGTGATCCCGGTGCGCACGTTGATCCCGGCATCGCGCGCCCGGGCTTCGCTCAGCCCGACGGTCGCGACTTCGGGATCGGTGAACACTACCCACGGCATCGCCCGGTAGTCGGCGGTCTCGCCGTCCTGCCCGAGGATGTCGGCCGCGGCGATGCGCGCCTGGTACATCGAGGTGTGGGTGAAAGCGCCGCGACCGGTGACGTCGCCGATCGCCCACACCCCCTCGGCGGCGCGCATGCGCTCGTCGACCGGGATGGTGCGCGCCTGCTCGTCCAGACCGACCGCGCCGACGCCCAGCGCGCGCAGATCGGTGCGCCGGCCGGTGGCCACCAGGAGCTGTTGCGCCGTGAGCTGTTCGCCGCCGGCCAGCTGCACCTCGAACTGGTCGTCGTGCTTGACGCGCTCCACGCCGTTACCGGTGCGCACCTGGATTCCTTCGGCGCGCAGCACTTCGGTGATCAGCTCGGACGCTTCGGGTTCGGCGACCGCCAGCAGCCGGGGCTGCGCCTCGATCACCGTGACGGCGGTGCCGAACCGGGCGAAGACCTGTGCGAGTTCCAGCCCGACCGGCCCGCCGCCGAGCACCAGCAGCGATTCCGGCGCCTCGCGGGCCGGCACCGCGTCCCGGTTCGTCCAATATGGACTTCCGGCCAGCCCGTCGACGGGCGGCACCACGGGATCGGTGCCGGGGTTGAGCACGATGCCGCGCCGCGCGTGGAACACCTGGTCCCCGACGGTGACCTCGCCCGGCGCGGTGATCTGCCCGAACCCGCGCACCAGGCGACCGCCGGTGCGTTCGAAGCGCTGCGCGGCGATCTCGTCGTCCCAATCGGTGGTGGCCTCGTCGCGGATCCGGTCGGCCACCGGCGTCCACTCCGCACGCACGTCGGCCCGCCCGGCGAGCTGCGGAACCCGGCGCGCTTCGGCCAGCGCATCGGTGGCGCGCACCATCATCTTCGTCGGCACGCAGGCGAAGTACGGGCATTCGCCGCCGACCAGGCGGGATTCCACCGCGACCACCGACAGCCCGGCCCTGGCCAGCCGGGAGGCGACGTCCTCGCCGCCCGGACCCATGCCGATCACCACGACGTCGACCTCGTCGGCCACCGCACCCACCCCGTTCCCGTTCGTCACCGTCTCGTCCCAGGGCACCACTTCGTGCTCGGCGCCGCCACGCAGAACGCGTTCGGGGACAGGGTCTCAGCGCCAGAGCAGCGCCTCGTCCAGGGGCTTGCGGGTCAGCTCGGGAACCTCGCAGTCGGCGGCCGGATAGCCGATCGGGAACAGGATGTAGGGCCGCTCGCTGGACGGGCGCTCCAGGATCTTCGTCAGGAATCCCATCGGGTTCGGGGTGTGGGTCAGCGTGGCCAGCCCCATGGTGTGCAGGGCGGTGATGAACATGCCGCAGGCGATGCCGACGCTCTCGTTGACGTAGTAGTGCTTCTGCCGCCCGGTGTCGTCCACCCGGTACTTCTGGGCGAAGGCGACCACGATCCACGGCACCACGTCGAGGAACTCCTTGTCCGCGTCGGTCTCCAGCCGGGACAGCGCCCCGTGCCACTGCGGGATGTCCTCGCGCTCGTAGAACGCGCGTTCCTCCGCCTCGGCGGCCAGCCGGATGCGGTGCTTGAGGTCGGGGTCCTGCACGGCGACGAAGGTCCACGGCTGCTGGTGCGCACCGCTGGGCGCGGTGTTCGCGGTCCGCACGGCCATCTCGATCGCCTCGCGCGGGACCGGATCGGAGCTGAAGAACCGCACGCTGCGGCGACCGTCCAAGTGCTCGAAGAGCTCCTGCCCGCGCCGCAACCCCTCCGCGACGTCGAGCCGCGGTGGTGCGTAGGGGACGAACGGGTGGGAGTGGGGCCGAGGTGCTGGTGCGGTCACTGATCCTCCTGGGGCTGTTCGGGTTCCAGCGCATCGCGCCCGGTCGGCTGTGATGAAAGCCGACCGCCGGCGCCGCAGGTATCGGCCGTTTCGGCGAACGCGTTCCCGGATGGTGGGAAAATCGGCAACGCGAGGCGGGCGGCAGCCACGATATGGGGCACGTCACATTTTCCGCCGGCCGCCTGCCGTGGTCGAGTGTCGGGTACGTCGGTACAGGGGGCATTACCTGGGCGACGATGCGGAACTCGATCGTTTCGATGAACATCCCTCGATCCGGGCGAACGTGCGGTTGCGTGCGCAAGGTGATCGGTTCGAGTCGGGCTGTGATCGGAATAAAGAACGGGGCTGTATCGTTCGCCACAGAATGGACGTTGCCTGCAGGTGAAGGGGAACGGATCAAGTTGAGCACCGCGAACGGGCACCGGACCAACGGCGCCCAGAAGCTGAACCGGGTGGTCATCCGGTTCGCCGGGGACTCCGGCGACGGCATGCAGCTGACGGGTGACAGGTTCACCTCCGAAGCCGCGGCCTTCGGCAACGACCTGGCGACGCTGCCGAACTTCCCCGCCGAGATCCGCGCTCCTGCCGGAACCCTGCCGGGCGTCTCCAGCTTCCAGCTGCACTTCGCCGACTACGACATCCTCACCCCGGGCGATCGGCCGGACGTGCTGGTGGCGATGAACCCGGCGGCGCTCAAGGCGAACTTGGGCGATCTGCCGCACGGCGGCATCCTGATCGTCAACACCGACGAGTTCAGCAAGCGCAACCTGACCAAGGTCGGCTACGACGGCAACCCGCTCGAGGGCGACGACCTCGACCGCTACCAGGTGCACCAGGTGGCGATGGGAACGCTGACCCAGGGCGCGCTGGAGGGCACCGGGCTCGGCAAGAAGGACGCCGACCGCTGCAAGAACATGTTCGCGCTCGGGCTGCTGTCGTGGATGTACCACCGGCCCACCGAGGGCACCGAGCGGTTCCTGCGCGAGAAGTTCGCCAAGAAGCCGCAGATCGCCGAGGCCAACGTGCTGGCCTTCCGCGCGGGCTGGAACTACGGCGAGACCACCGAGTCCTTCGCGGTGACCTACGAGGTCGCGCCCGCCGCGCTGCCCGCCGGTACCTACCGGCAGATCACCGGGAACACCGCCCTGGCCTACGGAATCGTGGCCGCCGGGCAGTGCAGCGACCTCCCGGTGTTCCTCGGCACCTACCCGATCACGCCCGCCTCGGACGTGCTGCACGAGCTGGCCAAGCACAAGAACTTCGGCGTCACGACCTTCCAGGCGGAGGACGAGATCGCCGGCGTCGGTGCGGCGCTCGGCGCTTCGTTCGGCGGTGCGCTGGGCGTGACGACCACGTCCGGGCCCGGGTTGGCGCTGAAGTCGGAGACCATCGGTCTGGCTGTGACGCTGGAGCTGCCGCTGCTGGTGTGCGACATCCAGCGCGGCGGCCCCTCCACGGGCTTGCCGACCAAGACCGAGCAGGCCGACCTGCTGCAGGCGCTGCACGGCCGCAACGGTGAATCGCCGGTGCCGGTGATCGCCCCGTGCTCGCCCGCGGACTGCTTCGACGCGGCGCTGGACGCGGTGCGCATCGCGCTGACCTACCGGACGCCGGTGCTGCTGCTGTCCGACGGCGCGATCGCCAACGGTTCGGAGCCGTGGCTGATCCCGGACGTCGAGCAGCTGCCCGACCTGCGCGTGGAGTTCGCCACCGAGCCCAACGCGCCGGACGGTTCCGGCGAGTTCTGGCCCTACGTGCGCGATCCCGAGACGCTGGCCCGCGAGTGGGCCGTGCCCGGCACGCCGGGGCTGGAGCACCGGGTCGGCGGCCTGGAGAAGGCCGAGGGCAAGGGCAACATCTCCTACGACCCGGACAACCACGACCGGATGGTCCGGCTGCGCCAGGCCAAGATCGACGGCGTGCCGGTCCCGGACATCACCGTCGACGACCCGTCCGGCGACGCCCGCGTGCTGGTGCTGGGCTGGGGTTCGTCGTACGGGCCGATCGGTGCGGCCTGCCGCCGGGTGCGCGCGCAGGGGATGTCCATCGCGCAGGCCCACCTGCGCCATCTCAACCCGATGCCGGGCAACCTTGGCGACGTGCTGCGCAGCTACGACAAGGTGATCGTCCCGGAGATGAACCTCGGGCAGCTGGCGATGCTCCTGCGCGCCCGCTACCTGGTCGACGTGCAGTCCTACACCAAGGTCGCCGGACT
>NZ_JBEOVY010000488.1:0-4572 GCF_040295745.1 Saccharopolyspora sp. NPDC002686 | reverse complement strand
AGCGGTTCGACGTGCTCGGTTTCGCGTTGGCCGCACCCGGGCTCGGACTGGTGATGTACGCGCTGGAATCGGTGGCGGGGAGCGGACTCGGCTCGCCGCACGTCTGGGGTGCCGGGCTCGCCGGGGTGATCTGCCTGGCGCTGCTGGTCAAAACCCAGCTGCGGGCCCGGGAACCGATGCTGGACCTGCGGCTGCTCGGCGACTCCTCGTTCCGCCGCGCGAGCCTGATCCTGTTCGCGTGCGTGGCCGGATTCCTCGGCACGCTCTACGGATTCACGCTGCTGTTCCAGCAAGGATTGGGCGCGTCGGCCTGGGAGACCGGGCTGGTGACGCTGCCGAAGGCGGTCGGGCTGATGATCGCCTCCCAGCTGGTCGGCTGGGCGCACCGCAGGTTCGGCGCGCGCCGGGTGATCGCCACCGCGATGCTCGGCGCGGCGATCTCGTTCGCGCTGCTCAACGCGATCAGCGCGGGGGACTTCTGGTTCGCCGCGTTCGTGCAGCTGCTGACCGGGTTCTTCGTCGGCGCGGCCTCCGCGGAGCTGCAGGTCGTCGCCTTCGCCACGATCAGCAAGTCCGCCACCGGGGGCGCCTCGACGCTGTTCAACGTGCAGCGGCAGGTCGGTTCCGCGCTCGGCGTGGCGCTCACCGCCTGCGTGCTGGCCGGTTCGCCGGGCTTGGACGGCTACCACCTGGCGATGTTCGTGTCGGCCGGGTTCGCGCTGGTCGGGATGGTGCTTGCGTTGCGCATCAAGGAAAAAGCACCCGAGAGGCAGCCGGTTGCGGTAGCGCGCTGAGAGATCTGAGCCACCGGGGGGAAGACAATCGGTGGATCTATGGTTAGGCTTGCCTTAACTGACATGATCGTTGGTGGACAGGAAGGAACGCATGGTCGATGGGTACCGCGGACCGAGTCCGGCACAGCCGGCCCCCAGCGCGCAATCTCCAGGTGCTGCGCACCGCTGAGCTGAGCCCCTCGATGCGGCGGGTGACCCTCGGCGGTGAAGAGCTCGAAGGCTTCCTGGACCAGCACAGCGGTCCGAACATCAAGGTCTTCGTGCCGCAGCAGGGCCAGCGGCGGCCGGTGCTGCCGACGCTGGACGAGGAGACCGGCCGCTACCGCTGGCCCGAACTGCACGAGCGCCCGACCATGCGCACCTACACCGTCCGCCGCTACGACGAGGCCCGCGGCGAGCTCGACGTCGACTTCGTGATGCACGGCGAGCACGGCGTGGCCTCCAACTGGGCGCGCAACGCCCGGCCCGGCGACCACCTCGGCGTGATGGGACCCGGCGGCAAGATCTGCCGGGCCGCCGACTACTACCTGCTGGTCGGCGACGAGACCGCGCTGCCGGCGATCTCCAGCATCGTCGAGGGCCTGCCGCCCACCGCGCGCGGCCAGGTGCTCGTCGAGATCGGCGGCGCCACCGAGCAGCAGCACGTCTCGTGCCCGCCGGACCTGCGGTGGACCTGGTTGCACCGCGACGGCGTCCCGGCCGGGCGCTCGCAGCAACTGGTCGACGCCGTGCAGCAGCTGGACGTGCCCGCCGACGTGGACGTGTCCGCGTGGGTCGCCGGGGAGTCCGGCATCGTCCGCGGCATCCGCCGCCACCTGCGCAACGACCGCGGCATGGACGCGAAGTCCGTGCTCGCCATCGGCTACTGGAAGTACGGGCTGGCCGAAACCGAATACCACGACAAGCACAACCACGACCGGGACTGACGGACGTGGACCGGGGTCCGGCGCGAACGCTCGATTCGCGCCGGTGAATCCGCGTGCCCGCGAACGGGCACCAGCGAGGCGAGGGGACAACGTGTCTGCCGTACCGAGCGAGGAAGAAGTCCACGACGTCCTGGGGATCGGTTTCGGACCGTCCAACCTGGCGCTGGCGATCGCGCTGGAGGAGCACAACCGCACCGCGCCCGCCGCCGACCGGCTCACCGGGGTCTTCTTCGAGCGCAAGCCCGAATTCGGGTGGCACCAGGGGATGCTGATCGACGGCGCCACCATGCAGGTGTCGTTCCTCAAGGACCTGGTCACCATGCGCAACCCGGCCAGCGACTTCTCCTTCCTGAGCTACCTGCACGACAAGCAGCGGCTGGTCGACTTCATCAACCACAAGACGATGTTCCCGACCCGCGTCGAATACCACGACTACCTGGAGTGGGCGGCGGAGCGCGTGGCCGATTCGGTGCGCTACGACGCGGAAGTCGTCGAACTGCACCGCTCCGGCGAGCTCTTCGAAGTGGTGGTCCGCGTCGGCGGGCAGCTGGAACTGCACCGGGCCCGCAACGTCGTGCTCGCGGTCGGGTTGGAGGCGAGCCTGCCGGACGGGGCGGAGCGCGGGGAGCGCGTGTGGCACAACCTCGACCTGCTGCACCGCGTCGACGAGCTGACCGAGCCACCGCGTCGATGCGTGGTCGTCGGAGCCGGCCAGAGCGCTGCGGAGGTCACCGAGTACCTGCACCGGACGTTCCCGGCGGCCGAGGTGTGCGCGGTGTTCAGCCGGTACGGCTACAGCCCGGCCGACGACAGCCCGTTCGCCAACCGGATCTTCGACCCGCAGGCGGTCGACGACTTCCACACCGCCTCGCCCGAGGTCCGCCGCGAACTGCTGGACTACCACCGCAACACCAACTACTCGGTGGTCGACCTGGACCTGATCGAAGACCTCTACGCCCGCTCCTACCAGGAGAAGGTGCGCGGCGAGGAGCGGCTGCGGATCCTCAACGCCTCCCGCGTGCGCGACGTCGTGGCCGGCGACGACGGGGTGGCGGTGACCGTCGAGTTCCTGCCGTCGGGGGAGCGGGCGGAGCTCGCCGCCGATCTGCTGGTGTACGCGACCGGATGCCGCCCCCGCGACCCGTTCCCGCTGCTCGGCGACACCGCGCAGGACTGCGAGCGCGACGAGCACGGGCGCCTCCAGGTGGAGCGCGACTACCGGCTGCGCACCACGGCGGACCTCCCCGGCGGCATCTACCTCCAGGGCGGGACCGAGCACACCCACGGCCTGACGTCGTCGCTGCTGTCCAACGGGGCGGTCCGAGCCGGCGAGATCCGCGACTCGATCCTCACCCGCCGATCCCGCCCGAAGACCGCTCAACCGGACAAGGCCGTCACCTACGCCTGATCCAGTTCGGGGCTCCGTTCGCACTATTCCCCTGCGTCGTCCGTGTCAAGTCGAAACTGCAGTTTCAATTGAAACTGCGGATCCCAGCCACGGCGGATCACAGTTTCAATTGAAACTGCAGTTCTCCGGCGGCGTGTCGGGTGGGGGATGCGGGGAATCGGGGATGGGATTTCCGAGGGATTTTTGGGTTGAAGAGTGGGGTTTCGCCGAATTCGGGAGTTCTGGGCCGGTTGTAACCGCGGGCACAGGTGGGAACAAGGTGCGGGGTCGGGTGGTTGGACGTTGAGATGGACACCAATGCGACTCCGGAGCGCGCCGAGGGCGGTAGCGCGACCGCTGACCAGGCCGATCAGATCAGGGGCGTTGCGCGCGGTGACTCGCCGGTGCCGCTGTCGGTGCTCGACCTGTCCACCGTCGGCGTGCAGCACAGCGCCTCCGACGCGCTGAGCACCACCACCGAACTGGCCCGCCGGGTCGAGGAGTGGGGCTTCCAGCGGATGTGGCTCGCCGAGCACCACGGCATGCCCGGCATCGCCAGCTCCGCTCCGGCCGTCGTGATCGCCCACCTCGCCGCGCACACCAGCACCCTGCGGCTGGGATCGGGCGGCGTGATGCTGCCCAACCACGCACCGCTGGTCGTCGCCGAGCAGTTCGGCACGCTGGAGGCGCTGCACCCCGGGCGCATCGACCTCGGCATCGGCCGCGCTCCCGGCACCGACCAGGCCACCGCCCGCGCCCTGGGCGCAGGTCCGCTTTCCGCCGACGTCTTCCCGCAGCAGCTCGGCGAGCTGCTGGCCTTCCTCGGCGACGACTTCCCGATCGACCACCCCTACGCGGCGATCCAGTCCGTCCCGAACGGGCCGGTGCCGCCGGTCTGGCTGCTCGGTTCCAGCGGGTTCAGCGCGCAGCTGGCCGGTCAGCTCGGCCTGCCGTTCGCCTTCGCGCACCACTTCAGCGCGCAGAACACGCTGCCCGCGCTGGAGCTGTACCGGCGGTCCTTCCAGCCGTCCTCGGTGCTCGACGAGCCGTACGCGCTGATCGGGGTCCAGGCGGTGGCCGCCGACACCGACGAGGAAGCGCTGGACATCGTCCGCCCGATCGCGCTGAGCATGCTCCGGCTGCGCCGCGGCATGCCGGGCAAGCAGCCGACCCGGCAGGAGGCGCGCGAGTACGCCTACATGGAGCTGGAGCAGAGCTTCGTCGACAGCTGGCTGGAGGACGCGGTCTACGGCTCGCCGGAGACGGTCCGCGCGGGCCTGGACGAGCTGCGCGAGCGCACCGGTGTGCAGGAGCTGATGCTGACCGCCAACGTGCCTGACCGCGACACCAAGCTGAACTCGTTCGAGCTGGTCGCCAAGGCCTACCGGATGATCTGACCCCAGCCGTTCGGCCTGGTCAGAGCCCGTGAGTACTTTGGGGTGCTATAGCGACTCAAAGTACTCAC
>NZ_JBEOVY010000487.1:0-4580 GCF_040295745.1 Saccharopolyspora sp. NPDC002686 | reverse complement strand
GATCACCGTGCACGATCAGCTGCGGCACCGGGATGCGCCGGACCAGCTCGATCGGCGAGATCGGCACCTCCTCCCATGGCGGGTCCTGTGGAGAACTTCCGCAATTTCAATGGAAATCGGACATCCAATTTCCATTGAAATTGCGGAACCACGAGTCGGAGGGGTGAGCCGGACCGGTCAGTAGTTGGACTCGTAGAGGCCGGTGACCTCGGCGTGGAGGTCGGGGTCGGCCTTGATCGCCGTGCCGTTGATGGTGTGGACCTGGGTGACCAGGCGAATGCTGGAGCACAGCCACACGCCGTCCGCTTCGAACAGCGCCGAGACCGGGAACTTCGCCACCTCGGTCTGCCAGCCGGCCTGCTCGGCGGCCCGGAACAGCGCACCCTGCGTGGTGCCCTTGAGGATGCCGGAGCTCGGCGGGGTGGTCAGCAGGGTCCGGCCCTGGGCGATCACCACCGTGGAGGTCGGGCCCTCCAGCACCGAGTCGTCGGTCGCGGTGAAGATGACCTCGTCCGCGCCCCGCGCCTCCGCCTCCCGCATCGCGGCCATGTTCACCGCGTACGACAGGGTCTTCGCGGACAGCAGCAGCCACGGCGCCCGGTCCATCAGGTCCGGCGCGTAACCGCGCTCCAGCGTCACGGCCGAGATGCCGTCGCGGCGCTTGCGCAGGGAGTCCGCGCCGACCTGCATGCCCATCGCGAAGCCGTGCGGCGTGCCGTCGCCGCCGTCGATGCCGCGGGTGCACACCAGTTTCAGAGCCATCTCCGGGTCGGTGTCCCACGGCCAGTTGTCGATCACCGCCTGGACCGCCCGCTCCCAGGCGGCGCGCTCGGGCAGCTGCATCTGCATCAGCCCGGCGGACCGCTCCAGCCGGTCGAGGTGCGGGCCGATCTCCCGCGGCTGCCGCCCGACGACGAGGATCGTCTCGAAGATCCCGTCGCCGCGCATCACCCCCAGGTCGTCGGCGCGGAACAGCGGAGCCTCGGGGTCGACGATCGTCCCGTCCAGAAGTGCCAGTACGCGCATGCCGGAAGCGTAGAACCTCGAACGCCCGGATTCGGGACGGGCTGCGCGCGCGTCCGGCGGCGAGTGCTGCGGAGTTACGATCGGAGGTGCCGACCGGAAGCGCGCCGAGCACAGGAGCGGGCATTGAGCGACCAGGGATCGCTGCGCAGCACCTTGCACCAACGTGGCATGCGGATGACACCGCAGCGCCAGCTCGTGCTGGACGCCGTCCGCGGGCTCGGCCACGCCACGCCGGAGCAGGTCTGCCGCGAGGTGCAGGGCACCGCGTCGACGGTCAACATCACCACCGTCTACCGCGCGCTCGACCTGCTCGAGGAGCTCGGGCTGGTGCGGCACACGCACCTCGGGCACGGCGCCCCGACCTACTCCGCCGAGGAGCACGAGCACGTCCACCTCGCCTGTCACCGCTGCGGCGAGATCGACGAGGTGCCGACCGAGACGCTCGACGAGCTGGCCGAGCAGCTGCGCCGCGAGCACGGCTTCGAACTGGACGCCACCCACCTCGCGCTGTCCGGCACGTGCCGGAAGTGCCGCGCGACCGAGGCGGGTTGATGGTCCGCACGCCCCGATCGCCGGGCATCCCGCAACACACCGAGGAGCACTGATGAGTTCACCCCTGCTGAACCTGCCGGGTGCGGTACCCGCACCCGACGACGCGGTGGACGCGGGTGTGCCCTGGCACTTCGGCGACCCGTTCGCCGAGCAGCGCTCCGCCAGCCGCGCGGCGGTGCTGGTGGACCGCTCGCACCGGCAGGTGATCGCGGTGCCCGGCGAGGAGCGGTTGAGCTGGCTGCACCTGGTGCTCTCGCAGCACCTGACCGAGCTCCCGGACGGGCAGGGCACCGAGGCGCTGATCTTGGACAGCCACGGCCGGGTGGACTGCCACCTGCTGGTCGCCCACCACGAGGGCGTGGTCTACCTGGACGCCGATGCGGGTGCGCAGGTGACCAGCGCGCTGCCGACCATCGGCGTGGACGGCAAGCAGACCCTGCCGGAGTACCTGGAAGCGATGCGCTTCTGGTCCAAAGTGGAGCCCCGGGACGCCACCGAGGAGTTCGCGGTGCTCACCGCGGTCGGTCCGGACGCGGGCGGCATCCTCGCCCAGTTCGCGCCGGTGCCGTCCCAGCCGTACGAGGTGAAAGCGCTGCCCGGCGGCGGTTTCACGCGCAACGTGCCGTTCCGCTCGCTGCCGACGTTCGACCTCGTGGTGCCGCGCGCCTCGCTGGTCGAGTGGTGGACGAAGCTGACCGACGCCGGCATCCGCCCCTCCGGCACGCTCGCCTTCGAGGCGCTGCGGGTGGAGGCGCTGCGCCCGCGCGTCGGCCTGGACACCGACGACCGCGCGATCCCGCACGAGCTGGGGTGGGTGCACGTGGCGGCGCACGTGGCCAAGGGGTGCTACCGGGGTCAGGAGACCGTGGCCAAGGTGCACAACGTGGGCAAGCCGCCGCGCCGGATGGTGCTGCTGCACCTCGACGGCTCGGCGGAGGTGCAGCCGGAGACCGGTGATCCGGTGTGGCTCGGCGACCGCAAGGTCGGCCGGATCGGCAGCGTCGTGCAGCACCACGAGCTCGGTCCGGTGGCGCTGGCGCTGCTCAAGCGCTCGGCACCGGTGGACGGTGAGCTCGTCGCCGGGGACCCGGAGGAGGACCGGGCGGTGGCCGCCGCGGTGGATCCGGACTCGGTGCCGCCGGACAGCGGGGAGCCGCCGGGGCGGGTCGCCGCGGAGCGATTGCGCGGCCGTTAGTTCCAGATAGCGATCGATTCCGCACTGCTTTCGAAACGACATCACCCGATTTGTTGGCGAGGTCTGCCGAATTGCCGGAGGATGGCCACGTGATCGAAGTCCGCCCGGGTGGACGGCGCCGCATCGACAGGGTTCTGTCCCCGGACTACACCAGTGGAATCGAAGGCCGCGCGCTGAGCGAAGTGCGCGAGCTGCGGGACGAGGCGGCGCAGGAGGAGACCGACCTCTCGTACCTGCGCCGCGTGCTGCACGTGCGGATCGACATCGTGCGCGCGGAGCAGCGGAGGCGGAACGAGGACGGTTCGACGTCGGTCGTCGAGCAGTTGGTGAACATCCTTTCCGACAACGCGGTCGGTCCGGCGACCGGTTCCGGCCGCTACCAGACCACCGAGCCGTCGCGGGCGGAGGCGCACCGCAGGCACGTCGAGGCGCTGGTCTCCGACGTCGACCTCTCGAACGTCACGTCGCTGTCGGAGGCGAAGCTGGACCAGGCCCTGGAGGCCTACACCGGCGAGGAGGACTCGGTGTCCCAGCGCCGTCGCGAGGTTCAGGACGTGGTCGACCGGCTGAACGCCGAGATCGCGCGCCGCTACCGCGAGGGCGCCGCGTCGGTGGACGACCGGCTGGCGGAGGAGCGCGACCGGCACTGACCCCGTTTCGCGCACCGCGATCGTCCGAAGTGGACTCAGCGATCGGCTGACCGCGCGCCGATCACCCCTTCCCCGGTGGATGCTGTTCGAGTTACGCTCACATTCTGGAATTTGTCTCCCAGATTTTGGGATGGGCCATGAGCGCGCAGTCGGACACCTACACCCACGGGCACCACGAGAGCGTCCTGCGGTCGCACCGCTGGCGGACCGCCGAGAACTCCGCCGCCTACCTGCTCCCGCACCTGCGGCCGGGCGTCAGCGTTCTCGACATCGGCTGCGGGCCGGGCACCATCACGCACGACTTCGCCGCCCTGGTCGCTCCCGGACCGGTGCTCGGCGTGGACAACGTCGACGATCCGCTGGAGATCGCCCGCGCCGGGGCGGCCGAGAGCGGCCTGGACAACATCACCTTCGCCAACGCCGACGTCTACGGCCTGCCCCACGCCGACGACTCCTTCGACGTCGTGCACGCGCACCAGGTCCTGCAGCACCTGACCGACCCGGTCGCCGCGCTGCGCGAGATGCGGCGGGTGTGCCGCCCGGGCGGCGTGGTCGCGGTCCGGGACGCGGACTACGGCGGGATGCGCTGGTTCCCGGAGAACCCCGGCCTGGACCGCTGGTTGGCGCTCTACCGCGACGTCGCCCGCCACAACGAGGCCTACCCGGACGGCGGCAAGTACCTGAAGTCCTGGGCGCAGCAGGCGGGCTTCAGCGACATCACGTGCACGGCGACGGCGTGGTGCTTCGCGACGCCCGAGGAGCGCGCGTGGTGGGGCAACCTGTGGGCGGACCGCATCCGCCGCTCGTCCTTCGCCGAGCAGGCCCTGGCGCACGGCCTGACGACCCGGGAAGAGCTGGAAGACCTGGCGGCGGCCTGGCACGCCTGGATCGACGCCGACGACGCCTGGTTCGCAGTCCTCAACGGCGAGATCATCTGCCGCCCCTGAGCCCGCAGCCGCTTTCAGCAGTAAGCAGCAACTGCGAAGCCCACCTGCACCGCGCAGTGAGGGTCGCATGCGGCGCAGCCGCATAGCCCACCTGAGCAACTCGCACCGCCGCGGGTTCTCAGACGTCGCCTGGCGAGGACAGCCCGTTTGCCGTGTATTGGACATACATAAAAACGGGATCCCGCAGCCAGGCGGCGTCTGAGGTTCCGC
>NZ_JBEOVY010000486.1:0-4589 GCF_040295745.1 Saccharopolyspora sp. NPDC002686 | reverse complement strand
TCCCCGGCCCCGTCCGGCACAACTCCGGCCCGGCGCCGCGCGGTCCGGCCGCGGCAGCGCCGACTGCTCGGCAGGCCGTCGTGCGCATCAGTGCGATCAGGCCCTGGCGACGCCTTCGGCCCGGGCCGCCTTGGCCACCGCGGCGCTGACCTCGGGCGCGACCCGCGGGTCCAGGGGGCTGGGCACGATGTAGTCGGCGCTGAGGTCGTCGGCGGCGACCGCGGCGATCGCCTCGGCGGCCGCGACCTTCATCCCGTCGGTGATCTTGCGGGCGCCGACGTCGAGCGCGCCCTTGAAGATGCCGGGGAAGGCCAGCACGTTGTTGATCTGGTTCGGGAAGTCGCTGCGCCCGGTGGCCACCACGCTGGCGTGCTTCTTCGCGACCTCGGGGTGGATCTCCGGGTCCGGGTTGGACAGCGCGAACACGATCGCCCCGTCGGCCATGGTGGCCACCAGCTCCTCCGGGAGCTGCCCGACCGAAACGCCGATCACGACGTCGGCGCCGTTGAGCGCCTCGGCCTGACCACCGGTGATCCCGCGCGGGTTGGTGAACTCCGCCAACTCTTCCTTGATCGGGGTCAGCCCGTCCCGGCCCGCGCTGATGATGCCGCGCGAGTCGAGCACGACGATCTCGCCGACACCGGCGGCGTGCAGGATCTTCGCGCAGGCGACGCCGGCCGCACCGGCGCCGGAGATGACCACGCGCAGCGAGCTCAGCTCGCGGTTGGTGACCCGGGCGGCGTTCTTCAGCGCGGCGAGCACGACCACGGCGGTGCCGTGCTGGTCGTCGTGCATGACCGGGCAGTCCAGCGCCTCGGAGACCCGGCGCTCCAGCTCGAAGCAGCGCGGCGCGGAGATGTCCTCGAGGTTGACCGCGCCGAACGACGGGCGCAGCCGGACCAGGGTCTCGACGATCTCGTCGACGTCGGTGGTGTCCAGCACCAGCGGGATCGAGTCGAGTCCGGCGAAGGTCTTGAACAGGGCGGACTTGCCCTCCATGACCGGCAGCGAAGCTCGCGGGCCGATGTCGCCCAGCCCGAGCACCGCGGTGCCGTCGCTGACCACGGCCACCAACCGCTGCGTCCAGGTGTAGCGGTCGACCAGCGTCGGGTCGCTGGCGATGGCCCGGCTGACCTGCGCCACGCCCGGCGTGTAGGCGATCGAGAGGTCGCGCGCGGTGCTCAGCGGCGCGGTCACCTCGACGCCCAGCTTGCCGCCTTCGTGCGCGGCGAAAATTTCTTCGTTGGTCAATTCAGCACCGTTGTCGGTGCGGTCGTTAACGGCGGTCACGGCGTCCCTCCTGTAGCCATGCCTTCGGCCCGGGCACGTACCGGGCCGGGCGGTGGGTGACGCGAAAGCCACCCGGGTAACACCACTGCACCGGGCGTTCCGGTCTGGTGGTGCGTGAATGAACCGAACACAGCTGCCCCGGTCGGACAGCGGCTCGGCGGACGCTGCGGTTCGAACAGTGTGCCAGGCCTCCAGATCAATGTCAGCGACCGGGATCACACAAGCTCACCAGCAACTTCAACAAAATGTCAACGGATTCTCGCAGTACGGACGTCCTATTTCGATTCGAAAAGGCCAGTACGTACGTACGGTTTTCATAATTTGCGGAGGCCGGAACGAACTCGGGTTTTTTCCCGGCCTCGTGCAGTACGCACGTTCTGCTGCCACCGCCCCTTGAGAACCGTCCCCCGACCGGACCCATAGGCTTTCGGACGTGCAGGCACGTCGACTTGAGAACACGGGCGCGTTCGAGTTCACCCCGAAGTCCTTCCCGGACCACCGCGGCCTCTTCGTCGCGCCGTTCCAGGAACCGGCGTTCACCGAAGCCGTCGGACACCCGCTGCGGGTCGCGCAGACCAACCACAGCGTGTCCGCGCGCGGCGTCATCCGCGGCGTGCACTTCTCCGACGTGCCGCCCAGCCAGGCCAAGTACGTGTACTGCCCGCAGGGCGCGCTGCTCGACGTGGTGGTCGACATCCGGGTCGGCTCGCCCACCTTCGGCCGCTGGGACGCGGTCCGGCTGGACTCCACCGAGTACCGCGCGCTCTACGTGCCGGAAGGCCTCGGGCACGCCTTCGTCGCGCTGACCGACAACACGGTGATGAGCTACCTCTGCTCCACCCCGTACAACCCGGGCGCCGAGCACGGCATCAACCCGCTCGACCCGGAACTCGCGCTCCCCTGGGACGAAGTGGACGGTGAACCGGTCCTGTCCGAGAAGGACCGCACCGCCCCCACCCTCGCCGAAGCCGCCGAGCAGGGCCTGCTTCCGCAGTACGAAACCTGCCTGGCCCACTACGAAACCCTGCGCGCCTGACGGATCAGCGCAGGCGCCCCGGGTTCGGCCACAGCCGCCAGCGGACGACGCCGAGGACTTCGGCCGGGCCCAGTTCGCGGGAATCCGTCGAGCCGAAGCTGTTGTCGCCCTCGACGTGCCAACCGCCGTCCTCGCGGCGCACCGCGCGCTTGACCGACAGCTGCCCCGGCCGCTGCGCCCACCGCACCAGGACGACGTCGCGCGGGCGGGCGCGACCGCGCAGCCGCAGCAGCACGACATCGCGGTCCCGCAGTGTGGGAACCATCGAAGGGCCCCGCACCAGCAAGCGGCGCCACGGCCACCGCCCGAGCGATCTCACAGCCCACCTCCAGTAGGACGTCGAGGATCTTCCAGAGTAGGGTCGGCCCTGTCGGAGCACTCACTGTCAGGGAGGAAAAATGCGACTGCTGTCGCGCATCCTCAGCCCCCGCCTCGAGGCCACCGCGCACTGCGACCTTCCGTGCGGCGTGTACGACCCGGCCCAGGCGCGCATCGAGGCTGAGTCCGTCAAGGCGGTCCAGGAGAAGTACCAGGCCAATGAGGACCCGGAGTTCCGCACTCGCGCGATTCTGATCGCCGAGCAGCGCTCCGAGTTGGTCAAGCACCACCTGTGGGTGCTGTGGACCGACTACTTCAAGCCGCCGCACTTCGAGAAGTACCCGCAGCTGCACGAGCTGGTCAACAAGGCCACCAAGGCAGCCGGTGCCGCTGGCACCAAGGGTTCGATGGACCCGCAGAAGGGCCAGGAACTGCTGGACCACATCGCGGAGATCGAGAAGATCTTCTGGGAGACCAAGCAGGGCTGAGGCCACGAGCTTGACCAAGACGCCGACCAGCGAAAACACCCTTTCGTTGGTCGGCGTCTCTTTCGTCTTGGCCTGCTCCCACGGCCTGCTAACGGCCCGAGTGCTCATATCCGTCCGATGTGGACGGTTCACCAGGCCCATTCCGCGGATCGCGCCCGTCAACCCCACCTCGACTTGCTCGTTGCGCACCGGTACCAACCGCCCGGCGCACCCCAGAGCGGGCGCAATCCAGCCTCCGCTTCCGAGCGCCGAGCCGACCCGGACCGGAAAACCCGGTGCGAGCGCCCCGAAGGGCGTCCACAATCGACTTTCGTGCACGTCTCCGAACCAGTTCGCCTCGCCCAGCACCGACTTTCCGACGGGCGGAACCTCGCCTGGGCCGAGTGGGGGCCGCAACGAGGGATCCCGGTGCTGCTCTGCCCCGGTGCCGCGACGAGCCGCCGCCTCGGATTCGGCACCGATGCCGTCGACGCGCTCGGCATCCGGTTGATCTCGGTCGACCGGCCCGGGCTCGGCGCCTCCGACCCCTCGCCGGGCCGCACGCTGAGCAGCTTCGCCGAGGACATCGCTGAACTGCGCCGGGCAGTTCTGGGCTCGGGTCAGCTCGCCGTCGTCGGCTACTCCGCGGGCGGACCGTTCGCGCTGGCCTGCGCGGCGGCGGGGGTGGCGGAGCGGACCGCGGTCGTCGCCGGCGCCGACGAGTTCGCGTCCTTCGACAACGGGCTACCGGACGACTTGCGCAGCATCGTCGAGCTGGCGGCAGCCGACCCGGCCGCCGCCGAGCAGTCCTTCGCCGAATTCGGCAGCGCCGATTCGCTGTGGCAGCTGATCACCAGGTTCAGCCCGGAAGGCGACCTGGCCGTCTACCGCTCACCGGGATTCGAGCCGATCTTCCGGAAGGCGATGGCCGAGGGATTCGCGCAGGGACCAGGCGGTTATGCCCGCGACACCTTACTCACCATGAGCCGCTGGCCGTTCGCCGTCGCGGACGTCCGCACCCCGGTCGACCTCTGGTACGGCCAGCTCGACACCAGCCCCAGCCACTCACCCGACCACGGGGCCGCACTCGCCGGACGCATCCCGTCCGCGAACCACCACCTGGTAGCGGATGCAGGTGGTTCCCTGCTCTGGACGCATGCCGAAGCGATCTTGCGCGAGCTGACGCGCTCCGACCGCTGAGCCACCTGTCCTGATCGGTGGGGTGCTCGTCCTTGAGGACGTCCCGCGGCGCGGCCAAGCTCGGTGACGTGGGCAGGAACCGAGTGGTCATCGTGGTTTACGACGACGTCCAGCTGTTGGACGTCGCGGGACCGCTGGAGGTGTTCGACGGCGCTCGGCACCTGGTCAGCGATGGCTACGAGGTGCTCCTGGCCTCGCTCAGCGGCGACGACGTGGTCACCTCGTCGCGCGTCCGGCTGGGCGTGGACGTGGCTGTGATGTGCACCGGCAAGCTCCTC
>NZ_JBEOVY010000485.1:0-4601 GCF_040295745.1 Saccharopolyspora sp. NPDC002686 | reverse complement strand
GGACTGGACGAGGCGACCGCGCTCTGGGGCGTCGAAACCCCCGAGGACGTGCGGAAACTGCTGAACCGGCCGAGCGTCGTCGTGGTCAAGGACGGCGCCAACGCCGCATACGCGCTGGGCGCCGAGACGGTGGTCGTGCCCGCGCCGAAGGTCGAGGTCGTCGAGCCGGTCGGAGCGGGCGACGCTTTCGCCGCCGGATTCATCTCCGGTGTGCTGCGCGGTGCGGACGTCACGCGCTGCTTGCGGCTCGGGCACGTCCTGGCCGCGCACAGCCTGCTCAGCACCGAGGACCACACCGCGTCGCCGGATCGCGCGGACCTGGAGCGGTGGCTCGACTGCGACGAAACCGGTTGGAACGCCTTGAGCTTCGGCGGTGAGCGATGATCGGTTTCGACGAGCTGTTCACCGGACCGGTCAAGGCGTTCCCTGCGGCAGAACTCGGTGCCGGCTGGTTCAAAGCGGTGCGAGGCCCGTTCCCCGGTCTGCGGATGGTCGCCACCGGCGGGATGAACGCGCGCAACGCGGCGGAGTTCCTGTCGGCGGGGGCGGCCGTGGTCGCCGTCGGATCGGCGTTGGAGGATGCCGATCAGCTGCCCGCGCTGGCCGGGTTGGTCGAACGTTCCCGAATGGAGAAGTCGTGAAGGTCCACGTTGGTCCGGTCGCCCTGCCCGAACTGGAGGCGGCTGTCGTCGCGGCCGGTGCCGAGCTCAGCTCCGCCGCCGACGCCAGCGCGCTGGTCTGGTTCGGCGGGTCGCCCGAGCAGTTCGCCGAGCTCGACCACCCGGCGCTGGAGTGGGTGCAGCTGCCCTCGGCCGGGATCGAGTCCTGGGTGTCGGCCGACGTGCTGCGCGACGGCGTGACGTTCACCTCGGCAGCGGGCACCTACGCGCAGACCGTCGCCGAGCACACCTTGGGCCTGATGCTGGCCGGAGCGCGCCAGATGCACCAGATGGCGCGGGAAACCAGCTGGTCGAAGCCGGAAGGGCAGCGCAGCGTTTTCGGTTCCACCGTCGGCATCATCGGCGCCGGTGGCATCGGCCGGGCGCTGATCGACCTGCTGCGGCCGTTCGGGGTGCGCGTGCTGGCGGTGAACCGGTCCGGCAAGCCCGTCGACGGTGCGGCCGCGACCTGGCGCTCCGACGACGCCGAAGGCGTTGCCGAACTGCTCGCCGAATCGGACTTCGTGATCATCGCCGCGCCCGCCACGGCCGAGACCTCGAAGCTGATCGACGCCGCGGCGCTGTCCCGGATGAAGCCCGGATCGTGGCTGATCAACGTGGCTCGCGGGTCCCTGGTCGACACCGACGCGCTGGTCGAGGCGCTGGACGCGGGGCGCATCGGCGGCGCGGCGCTGGACGTCACGGACCCGGAGCCGCTGCCCGACGGCCACCCGCTGTTCCAGCACCCGCGGGCGATCATCTCGCCGCACGCGGCGAATCCCCAGTCGCTGCTGATCCCGGCGCTGGCCCGCCGGGTCGAGGAGAACGTCCGCCGCCGTATCGCCGGTGAGCCGCTGCTCGGTCTCGTGGACCGCACCGCCGGCTACTGATCGCGAGTCGTTCCAGCAGGTCGTCTCGTGCGGGCGCGGTGCCCGACCGCGCCCGCACGCCTGGTATGTCCATTCTGGACTCGGCCCCGCCGCGTCGGACCCGCATTGCGGGCTTCTCGATCGGAATTGGGGAACTAATCGGAGTATTGACAATCGTCCGGTGTCATGAGTGCGAATACGCATTTTCCGGCGGTGGAAGAACCTTGGGTATTTCAGTCCTTTTTGGACAGTGCGCGTAAGTCGATCGAGTGGAAAATTGCGGTGTTTTCCACTCGAACGGGTTGCGCTCATTGCTGCTTCTGTATCCAACAGCGGGTCGTGATCCTCTTTCTAATGGACACTTCAATCGAGCCGGAGGCGGCAGGTCGAAACGCGACGTGCCGGAAGGCTCCGGGGGAGGAGGCACGACATGGCGGACACACGGAGCCGGGTGTGGTCGGTGGCCGGGCTGCTGGCAGCGGCGACCCTGTCGTCGGGACTGCTGACCGCAGCGGCCGAGGCGGCGGAGTCCGGGACCGCGTCGACAGCGGCACCCCCCATCGTCGGGGGACAGCAGGCCAAGATCACCGAGTACCCGTGGGTGGTGTACCTGACCGACACGCAGGGCAACCAGTTCTGCGGTGGCACGGTCGCCAAGGCCAACAAGATCATCACCGCGGCGCACTGCGTCAGCGGGGAGAAACCGGAGTCGGTCCAGGTCGTCGCCGGCCGGGAGGACAAGCAGCAGAACGACGGCGCGGTCGTCAAGGTGAGCGGGATCTGGGTCAACCCGAACTACCAGGACGCCAACACCGGTGCGGACGTCGCGGTGCTCACGCTCGCAGCAGTGGGAGCCGGTGCTGCGGGTGGGTGGGACGTCGAGGGTCGGGTTCCGGTCGAAGAAGGCGACCGGCTTCAGGGTGAAGCCGCAGACGTCGACCGGCATGATCGGCCAGTCCTCGGGGCGGGGGAAGTGGGTCAGGCCGAAGGTGTGCCAGAGGACGATGTCTTCGCCGTCGATGCTCCGGTTCGCCGCCGCGAACGCCGGGATCCCCGCACCTCCGCGGCTCTGGTTCACCAGCTCGCCCGCCGGGTAGCGCTCGTCGGGGGCGTACCGGGTCACCCACAGGTGCTTGGTCGCGAAGGCGGCCCGATCGGCTATCGAGGACTGCGGGTCGGCCAGCAGGACCGGAGTTCCCTGCGGGTGCAGCGCGTAGCCGACGGGTTGGCCGAGGCGATTGGTGCGCTCGGTGTTGACCACGTGCCAGGCCCGGCCCTTCGCCGGATCCGCTTCGCGGCCCGCTTCGGCCTCGTTCGAGAGCCTGGTGACGCTGCGGGTGAAGGCGTTGCCGTGCGGGTTGTCCGCGCTGATCGGCACGCGCTGGGCCTCGACCTCGTCCACGGCGTTGCGGGTTCCGTCGACCATCATGTCCAGGCGGGCGCTGAACAGGTGCTGGTGGTACGGGCCGGCGAGGCCGGGGGCGAGCTCGTTGGACCAGCTCGAACCTTCCTCCGGGTAGGCCGAGGTGAACACGATCCCGGTCGCCTTGGTCTCCAGCTGGATGGTGCCGTCCAGGTAGAGGTACCAGTAGAAGCCGTAGTCGTAGTTGCCGACCGAGACGAAGAACGACACCACCAGGCGCCGCTGCCTGCGGGTCTCGGCCGAGCCGGTGAACACGTCGGTGTGCTTCCACAGCACCCCGAAGTCCTCCTCGTGCATGCACACCGCGTTGCGCAGCGTGCGGGGCGTGCCGTCCTCCTGCGCCACCACCGCGTCGAAGTAGCGGATCTCGCCGAGGCAATCGCAGCCGAGCACCAGCTCGTTGGCGAGCTTGCCCAGCGAGTACTCGCCGGCGTCGAAGTAGTTCTGCCAGAACCGCACCGGCGAAGGGTCGCCGTAGTTGACCACCATCTCGCCGATCGACGCCCGGTAGACCACCGGCCGTTCGCGGTCGCCGTCGCGGAACGACAGCTGGTGCAGCACCAGGCCTTCGCGCGGGTCGAAACCGATGCGGAACCGCCAGTTCTCCCACCGCACCTCGTGGCCGTCGACCTCGAAGCTCGGCCCCTCGGGCTGGGTGATCTCGATCGGGCGCAGCGTGTCGCGCAGCGGGCCGGTCAGCTGCTCGTCGGTGTAGTCGCCGCTCTCGGCCGGGACCGGGAACTTCCGGTCGTCGACGACCTCCAGCACGCGCTGCTCGATCACGTCGACGTAGGCGACGAGCCCGTCGATCGGGTGGGCCCACGGCAGCTCGTCCGGGGAGTTCTGCGCGAACGACAACGCGCGCAACATCCGGCGACCGCTCTCCTCGGCGACGCCGAACCAGCCCGCCGACAGCGGGCACACCCGCACCTTGGTCACGTCGTCGAAGCCGCGATCGCGGATCGCCCGCAGCCAGGTCTCGTCGCTGCGCACGATCTTCTCGACCAGCTCGTACTCGTCGAGCATCACCGGCGGCTGGCCGTGCTCGACCGGGTCGACCGCCGTCTCGGACACCACTTCACCGCTGGTCAGCGACACCACCGCGGTGGTCAGCCCACCGGTCTTGACGTCGATCAGCACCGACCGCGCCCGGCGGTCCACCGGGTCGCCCTCGCGGTGCTCGAGCACCGCGGACTTGGCCGGTTCTTCCAGCTGCACCAGGGGAAATCGGGTCGACTCGCGCAGCAGGCCGGCCTGCTGCAGGACGTCGCGGTTGCGCAAGATCTCCTCTGCGCTCAGCGGTTCCAGCGGGTGCATCGTCATCGCGCACGACCTCTCGAACGTTCAGCTCAACCCAGGCGTACCCAGACTCCCTCGGTCCCGGTGAATCCGTCCAGTGCGCGCACCCCCGTCCGGATGCTCCGAACGAGGGTGATTTCGGGGGGTGAACGCGGTGGCCCGGTCGCCGGGGGATGTGCGACCGGGCCGCCCGGTGGATGCCCGGAGTGAACGGGCACCCCGCGCTTCGCGCGATTCCGCCGCCTGCGCCGTACCGCCGCGGAATCGCGCGGACACCAGCATCGTGCGCTGGGCCTGACCACCGCACGGCGCTGCTCGCGGCGATCGGAACGCGACTCGGCCATGGTGCCC
>NZ_JBEOVY010000484.1:0-4604 GCF_040295745.1 Saccharopolyspora sp. NPDC002686 | reverse complement strand
GCGATCCGTCGTGCCTGGGGTCCGCAGTTTCAATTGAAACTGCGCCCCTCCGGGCGTGTCGGGACCCGGCGTGTCGGGCACCTGATACGTCGACACCTGTGGACAGGTCCCGGGTCCTGTGGAGAACTTCCGCAAATTCAATGGAAATTGGACGTCCGATTTCCATTGAATTTGCGCCGGCCCGGGCGGAGGGAGGGGTCATGACGGGGCGTGGATCGGCGGGATGTGCTTGGTGCCGATGCGCTTTCGGAACACCCAGTACGTCCAGCCCTGGTAGATCAGCACCGCCGGGGTGCCGAAGGCCGCGACCCAGGTGATCACCGTCAGCGTGTACGGGCTGGAAGCGGTCTCGGCGATCGGCAGCGACCACGCCGCGTCCAAAGTGGACGGGATGACGTTCGGCCACAGGGCGCCGAAGAGCGTGACCACCACCGCGGCCAGCGCGATGCCCTGCAGCGCGAAGGCCTGCCCGTCGCGCCACCGGTACAGCCGCGCGAGCCCGGCCAGCGCCGACACCAGCGCGATCACCAGCGGCACCCAGGTCCAGGTCGACCCCTCGGACAGCTGCGCGATGAACAGCAGCGCGATCACCGGCAGCAGCAGCGGAACGCCCATCCGCAGCGCGAACCGCCGCGCCCGCTCGCGGATCTCGCCCTCGGTCTTCAGCGCCAGGAACACCGCGCCGTGCAGCAGCGAGAACCCGCACACCGCCAGGGCGCCGACGATGCTCGGCACGCTGAAGATCGTCCACCAGGCACCGACCCGGTCGCCGTGATGGTCCAGCGGCAGCCCGAACACGTTGGCCGACAGCACCAGACCCACCACCAGCGGCGAGATCCAGGAGGCGGCCACGATCACCCGGTCCCAGTTGCGCCGCCACCGGTCGGTGTCGACCTTGCCGCGGTACTCGAACGCCACCCCGCGCCCGATCAGCGCCACCAGCAGCAACAGCAGCGGCAGGTAGGCAGTGCTGAACAGCGAGGCGTACCAGCCGGGGAAGGCCGCGAACATGGCGCCGCCGGCGACGATCAGCCACACCTCGTTGCCGTCCCACACCGGGCCGATCGTGTTGATCAGCACCCGTCGCTCGACGTCCTTGCGGCCGAGGATCGGCAGCAGCATGCCGACGCCGAAGTCGAAGCCCTCCAGGAACAGGTAGCCCAGCCACAGCAGGGCGATCACGCAGAACCAGAAGGTCGGCAGATCCATCGCAGGTCCTCTTCACACTCGTTCAGTACGCGAAGGACAGGGCTTCGTCGTCGGATTCCTCGCCCTCGGCGGGCTTCGGCGGCATCACCGCGTCGAACCCGCCGCGCACGTAGCGCGCGATCAGGAAGATCTCCACGATCGCCAGGCCCCCGTACAGCGCGGTCAGCGCGATCACCGAGGTCAGGAGCTCGCCCGGTGTCACCCCGGCGGACACCGCCTGCGCGGTGAACATCCAGACCCCGTCGATCCCGGACGGGTCGGGGTTGGGCGCCACCACGAACGGCTGGCGGCCCATCTCGGTGAACACCCAGCCGGCGATGTTGCCCGCGAAGGGCAGTCCGATGGCCAGCACCGCCAGCGGCGCCCACCAGCGACCCTTGGGGAACCGCTGCTTGCGGGTCAGCCACAGCACCGCCACCGCGCCGAGCGCGGCCAGCCCGCCGAAGCCGATCATGAACCGGAAGCCCCAGTAGGTGACCGGCAGGTTCGGGGTGTAGTCGATGGGCTGCCCGGCGAGCGAGCCCAGCCGCGGGTCGTCCGGGTAGTGCGTGCCGTACTTGGCCTGGTACTCCGGGATCAGGTCCTGGACGCCCCTGACCTCGCTGGTGAAGTCCCCGTTGGCCAGGTACGACAGGATGTAGGGCACGGTGATGCTCTTGACGTTCTCGCAGTCCGGGCGGGCCACGTCGCCGACCGCGAAGATCGAGAAGCTGGCCGGCGCCTCGGTGTGGCACAGCGCTTCGGCGGAGGCCATCTTCATCGGCTGCTGCTGGAACATCAGCTTGCCCTGCACGTCACCCGAGATCGCCAGCCCGGCGAAGGCGACCACCGCGACCCACGCGCCCAGCCGCATCGAACCGTGCCAGGTCTTGCGGTCCTCGTCGTCGACGTCGGACTTGCGGTGGTGGCGGGCGATCTGCCAGGCCGCGATGCCGATCAGGAACGAGCCGGCGACCGCGAAGCAACCGAAGATGGTGTGCGGGAAGGCGGCGAGCACGGTGTTGTTGCCCAGCACCGCCCAGATCGAGGTCAGCCGCGGCCGGCCGTCCACCAGCTCCACGCCGACCGGGTGCTGCATCCAGGAGTTGGCGGCCAGGATGAAGTACGCGGACAGCACGGTGGCCAGCGAGAACGCCCACGCGCAGGCCAGGTGCACACCCTTGGACAGCTTGTCCCAGCCGAAGATCCACAGGCCGAGGAAGGTCGACTCGACGAAGAACGCGAGCAGTCCCTCCATCGCCAGCGGCGCGCCGAAGACGTCCCCGACGAAGCGGGAGTACGCGCTCCAGGCCATGCCGAACTGGAATTCCTGGACGATACCGGTGACCACGCCCATGGCGAAGTTGATCAGCATCAACTTGCCCCAGAACTTGGTCATCTTGAGGTAGCGCTGCTTGCCCGTGCGGTACCAGGCGGTCTGCATCCCGGCGACCAGCACCGCGAGCCCGATGGTCAGCGGAACCATCAGGAAGTGGTAGACGGTCGTGATCCCGAACTGCCATCGGGCGATGTCGAGCAGATCCACGACACCACTCTGTCCACTTCAGGGGGAACTCCGCAGAGGCAAGGGCCCTCATTCCCCCGGACGAGGGTCCTGCCGCGGACAGGACCTTGGTCCCGTCGACGCTGCGCATCACCGGTCGCCGATCGGGTTACTTCCTACCAGCCGAATCGGGGGACGCGGAAGACGTTCCGGCAAAATTCGGACTCCACTCCGCACTGCCCCGCGGGCTGAGAACCGCTCCACGTCCTGCTGCGGCCGACCGCGCAGAGATGTCCGGAAGGCACGATTTCCGGCCTGCGAAGCCGCTTTCGCGGGGCCGGACGGGGATGACAGGGTGATCGGCGTGAACGCACCCCGACCGCTCACCCTGCCCGAGGAATTCGTCCTGCTCGCCCACCAGCCCTCCGGCACCGTGCAGAGCGTCCTCCGCGCCGACGCGGGCTGCGCAGCGGCCGAGCTCGGCGACCTCGCGCTGCGCGGCAAGCTGCGGATCCGGACCAACAAGTTCGAGTTCCTCGGCATCCGGGTGTACCGGGGAACCAACGCGGTCGAACTGCTCGACGTCAGCCCCACCGGCCTCGGATGGGCCGACGCGTTGCTGGACGAGCTGGCCCGGCTCAGCGCCACCAGGCCCGTCCCCGTGCGGGAATGGCGGCAAGCGCGCGGCGTGGAAGCCTTCGACCGGCACCGGGCCGCCCTGGTCGAGCGCGGCCTGCCGCACCACGAGCCCTCCGACATCCCCGCGCAGGACCGCTACCTCCCGCACAACCCGACGCGCGACGCGCTCATCGCCGAGATCGAAACCGCCATCGGCAGCCACGCTCCGATCGGCGCGCACATGCTCTTCCGCTTCGACCTCGCCAACGCCATCGCGCAGCTGCGGATCACCAAGCGGGGCCGCTGGGTGATGAACCGCGACCGCGGGATCGGCCCGGTGGCCGACATCCCCGAAGACCTGCGCGAGACCAGCAGGGTGCTCACGATGGTGCTGCCCGAGAGGTCCGCCTAGCCACGGCTGATCCCGGGCCACCCCCTGGCGGAAGTGGCCCGGTCGCCGATCACGCCATCTGCATCGTCTGCGGTGTCATCTGGCGGCACATCGCGGCGCACTGCGTCATCATGTCCGCCAGGTCGGCCATCTCCCGGGTTTCCATCCGGCGGCACATCTCGGCGGTCGTGTCGCACATGTCGGCGCACATCCCGCACATCCGCACGCACATCTGCACCATGTCCGAGCTGGCCTTCGCCATGCTCGAACAGCGCATCATCATGTCCGCGCACATTCGGCACATGTCCGCGCAGGAGATCAGCGCCATGCTCATCTGCATGGCTTCCTCGCTGCGCTTCTCCATGCAGTGCGACAGCATCTGCTCGCACATGTCGTGGCACTTGTGGCACATGTCGATGCACTGCTGCATCTCGGTGGTCATCTGCCGTGTCATCGGTGGACCTCCAAGCTCAGGACGTACCGGCCGCCGGCCATGGCGCCCGGGACGCCTGGAGTACCCCCGCCGGACCTAGATCGCACACCCGGTCAGGGGCGGAAGTCCGGTCCACGACCCGCAGTTTCAATTGAAACTGTGATCCGCCGTGCCTGGGATCCGCAGTTTCAATTGAAACTGCATCCCCCGGCGTGTCGGGACCCGGCGTGTCGGGTGCCCGGGAAGCGTCAGCGGAGGGCTTCGGCGACCGATTCGGCGGTCTCGACGACCAGCGGGCCGATCTCGTCGGGTTCCAGCGGTTGCAGCGACACCAGGCCGACGCTCGCACGCAGACCGGGCACGCCGCGGACCGGCGCCGCCACGGTGAACGCGCCGGGCTGGAAGTCGCCGCTGCTGGTGAGCCAGCTCGGGCCGCCGGGCGGCAGGTCCACCGCTCGCCCCGCCGCTCC
>NZ_JBEOVY010000483.1:0-4608 GCF_040295745.1 Saccharopolyspora sp. NPDC002686 | reverse complement strand
GTGTCGGGACCCCTGGCCCCCGACACGCCGACACCTGTGGACAAGTCGTCCTGGCTGTGGAGAACTTCCGCAAATTCAATGGAAATCGGATGTCCAAATTCCATTGAATTTGCGGATCATCGGTGCGGAGCCCCGGGGGCGGAGGGTCAGAGGGGTGGGCAGATGGCGTTGAGGGCTTCGAGGTCGTCCGCCGTCGGGCGCCACTGGCCCGCGACCGCGTTGGCCTGGACCTGCTCCGGGGTCGTCGCGCCGCTGATCACCGAGCCGACCACCGGCTGCGCGGCCAGCCAGCCGACCGCGACCGACGTCATCGGGATGCCGCGCTGCTCGGCGAAGGTCCGCAGCTGCTCGATGCGCTCCCACGGCGCGTCCATCAGCATCTGGTTGCGGTTCGCCAGACGACTGCCCGCCGGCGGCTCCTGGTCCTTCCGGTACTTGCCGGTCAGCAGGCCGTTGGCCAGCGGGAAGTAGGGGATCAGCCCGACCCCGAACCGCTTGCAGGCCGGGATGATCTCGCGCTCGGCCTCCCGGGCCAGCAGCGAGTAGTGGTTCTGCGTGGACACCGGTCCGGTCTGCGCGGCCGAGGAAGCCAGCCAGGACGCGTCGGCGAGCTGCCAGCCGGCCAGGTTGCAGTGCCCGACGTAGCGGACCTTGCCCTCGCGGACCAGGTCGTCGAGCACCGAGAGGGTCTCCTCCATCGGCGTCAGCCGGTCCGGCCGGTGCAGCTGGTACAGGTCGATCCAGTCGGTGCCCAGCCGCCGCAGCGAGGACTCCACCGCGCGGCGCACGTACCGGCGCGAGCCGCGCGCGGTGAAGTCCGGGCCGTTGCCGCCCTGCATGTCCATGCCGAACTTGGTCGCGATGACCGCCTGCTCGCGGCGGCCGGACAACGCCTGCCCGAGCAGCTCCTCGCTGCGCCCGCGCGGCGAGCCGTACACGTCGGCCACGTCGAAGAAGGTGATGCCGGCGTCGAGCGCGGTGTCCACCACGGCTCGCGCGCCGGCGAGGGATTCGGTCGCCGTTCCCGGGCGGCCCAGGTTGTTGCACCCCAGACCGACCGCGCTGACCACCAGACCGGATTCGCCCAGACGTCGCTGTTCCACGCCGAGGACCCTAAACGGCCCGTCACACGCGAGTCACGCCAGACGTACGGCGCGTGAACGTTTGCCCAAGTCAGTTCCTCTGCTCGGGCGATGTGCCACGATTCTCGAAGGGGGGATCAGCGGCTGTTCGGCCGCTCGCTTGAAGGGGTGTGGGGACTGGTGTTCGCACGTCGGATCGTCGTCGTCGGTACCGGTTACGTGGGGCTGACGACCGGCGCGTGCCTCGCGTCGCTGGGCCACCGCGTGGTGTGCAGCGACATCAACGCCGAGAAGGTCGCGCAGCTGTCCCGCGGCGAGGTCCGGATCCACGAGCCGGGGCTGGCCGAGCTGGTGCAGGAGGGCATCGCGGCCGGTCGGCTGGAGTTCGTGCTGGGTTCGGCGGGCGCGGTGGCCGACGCCGAGGTGGTCTTCCTGTGCGTGCCGACGCCGATGGGTTCCGGAGGCGGGGCCGATCTGGCCGTGGTGGAGTCGGTGGCGCGCGAGGTCCGCGAGGTGCTGCCTGCCGGATGCGTGCTGGTCACGAAGTCGACGGTCCCGGTGGGCACGTCCGCACGGCTGCGCGAGCTGGTCGGGCGCCCCGACGTCGCGGTGGTGAGCAACCCGGAGTTCCTGCGCGAGGGGTCGGCGGTGCACGACTTCCTGAACCCGGACCGGATCGTCGTCGGCTCGGACACCCAGGACGCGGCGGAGCGGGTGGCGGCGCTGTACGCGCGGCTCGGCGCGCCGACGGTGCTCACCGACGCGGCCAGCGCGGAGATGGTGAAGTACGCGGCGAACTGCTTCCTGGCGACCAAGCTGTCCTACGTCAACGCGATCGCCGAGCTGTGCGAGCGGCTGGGCGCCGACATCACCGACGTGACCGAGGGGATGGGCTACGACCGGCGCATCGGCCAGGCGTTCCTGCAGCCCGGCCCGGGTTGGGGCGGGTCCTGCCTGCCGAAGGACACCGCGGCGTTGCTGCAGGTCGCGGATGCCGTGTCGTTCGACTTCCCGCTGCTGCAGGCGACCATCTCGTCCAACGAGCGGCAGCGCGAGCGGATGGTCGACAAGGTCGTCGAGGCCTGCGGCGGTTCGCCGGTCGGCGTCCGGATCGGCCTGCTGGGCCTGACGTTCAAGGCGGGCACCGACGACCTGCGCGACTCGCCCGCGCTCGAGGTGGCGCGGCTGCTGGCGGCGCGGGGCGCGGAACTGGTCGCCTTCGACCCGGGGCTGCGCGGTGACGAGGCGGAGCTGCCGTCGGGGCTGACGCTGGTCGACGACCCGTACCAGGCCGCGAAGGGCGCGGCGGCGCTCGTGCTGCTGACCGAGTGGCAGGAGTTCCGGACGCTGGACTGGACCCGGGTGGCGCAGGAGCTCGACGGCCCGGTCGTCGTGGACACCCGCAACCACCTGGACCCGGACGTCCTGCGCCGGGCGGGCCTGAGCTGGCGGGGAGTCGGCCGCACGCCGGTAGGCTGAGCACTTTTCGCTACTTCGACTATCGATCAACCGGGTGACGCCACCTTATGGTGTTCGACGTGTTCACAACTCGCCCGGAACTCGCCGGCACGCACGGGATGGTCGCCTCCACGCACTGGCTCGCCTCCGCAGCGGGCATGGCGGTGCTGGAGGACGACGGCAACGCCTTCGACGCCGCGGTCGCCGCCGGCTTCGTGCTGCAGGTGGTCGAACCGCACCTCAACGGACCGGGCGGGGAGGTCCCCGCGCTGTTCGCCACCGCCGACGACCCGCGCCCGCGCGCTCTCGCCGGTCAGGGCCCGGCGCCCGCCGCAGCGACCGCCGAGCACTACCGCGGGCTGGGCCTGGACCTGGTGCCCGGCACCGGCCTGCTGGCCACGACAGTGCCCGGCGCGTGGGACGGCTGGCTCCTGCTGCTGCGCGACCACGGCACCAAGACGCTGCGCGAGGTGCTGAAGTACGCGATCGGCTACGCGCGCGGCGGTTATCCGATCGTGGAGCGGATCACCACCACGATCGACACCGTCCGGGACATGTTCCGGGAGCACTGGCAGACCTCGGCGGACCTGTGGCTGACCGGCGGCGCCGCGCCCGCGCCCGGCAGCATCCTCAAGAACCCGGCGCTGGCCGACACCTGGGAACGGCTGCTGGCCGAGGCCGAAGCGGCCGGTGGTGACCGCGAGGCGCAGATCGACGCCGCCCGTCGTGCCTGGTCGCAGGGCTTCGTCGCCGAGGCGGTGGAGAAGTTCGCGCGGATCCCGCACCGGGACAACTCCGGGCACGACCACGCCGGGGTGCTCACCGCGCAGGACATGGCCGAGTTCGAGGCGACCTACGAGACGCCGCTGACCGTCGACCTGCCCGGCGGCTGGACGCTGGCGAAGTTCGGCATCTGGTCGCAGGGCCCGGCGCTCGCGGAGCAGCTGCGCCTGCTGGAGGGCTTCACCGACCGGATCAACTACGTCGACGGCCTCGCCGACGCCGACACCGTGCACCTCTCGGTCGAGGCGGCCAAGCTCGCGTTCGCCGACCGCGAGGCCTGGTACGGGGATTCCGCCGACCCCGGCGTGCTCGCCGACCTGGTGTCCCGCGAGTACGCCGCCGAGCGCCGCGGGCTGATCGGCGACCGGGCGTCGCTGGAGCTGCGCCCCGGTTCGCCCGGCGGTCGGCAGGCGGTGCTGGCCGCGCACGTCGCGGAGAACCGCGGCGTGGACGGGCAGAAGGACCCCAGCGGGGTCGGGATCGGCGAGCCCACGGTGTCGCCGACCGGGGAGGCCCGCGGCGACACGGTGCACATCGACGTCGCGGACCGCTGGGGGAACATGGTCTCGGCGACCCCGTCCGGCGGCTGGCTGCAGTCCTCGCCGACCATCCCGGAACTGGGCTTCTGCCTGGGCAGCCGGGCGCAGATGTTCTGGCTCGACGAGGGCCTGCCGAACTCGCTGGCCCCGGGCAAGCGCCCCCGGATCACGCTGAGCCCGTCCCTCGCGCTGCGCGGCGGCGTGCCGGCGCTGGCCTTCGGCACGCCGGGCGGTGACCAGCAGGACCAGTGGCAGCTGTGCTTCTGGCTGGCCCACGTCCACGGCGGGCTGAACTTGCAGGAGGCGATCGACGCCCCGGCCTGGCACACCGGGGCGTTCCCGGGCTCGTTCTACCCGCGCGCCTGGGAACCGGGCCGAGTGGTGGCAGAGTCCCGCCTCGGCGCCGAAACCCTGGCCGAGCTCGCCCGCCGCGGCCACGACGTCCTCGACGCGGGCCCCTGGGCCCTCGGCCGCCTCTCGGCGGTCTCCCGGGACCCGGAAACCGGCCTCCTCCGAGCCGCCGCCAACGCCCGAGGCGCCCAGGGCTACGCAGCCGGCCGCTGACCGCAGAATTGAGGGTTTTCCAGGCTCGTTTTGCGTGGCGGTGCGGGTAGCGGAACCTCAGCGCCCGCCTGGCCTCCGGATGCCCGACTTGATGTATGCCAATACACGGCAGTCGGGCCGTCCTCGCCAGGCGAACGCTGAGAACCCGCGGCGGCGCAAGCTGCGAGGGTGGGCTATGCGCC
>NZ_JBEOVY010000482.1:0-4612 GCF_040295745.1 Saccharopolyspora sp. NPDC002686 | reverse complement strand
CCGCGATCGCGCACGCGGCCTGGCGCGGAGCCGACGAAGTCGCCGAGGCCGATGTCGAAGCGGCGGCACGGCTCGCGCTGCCGCACCGGCGGCGCCGGGACCCCTTCGACGAGCCGGGCATGGCTGAAGAGCAGCTGGAACAAGCGCTCGCCGAGGCGGCGGAGCACGCCGAGGACGACGAGCCGCCGGAGGGGCCGGACGGCCCCGGAGGCGGCGGTCGGACGCCGGACGAGCCGACGGAGCCGTCAGGCGGAGGCGGGGAGCAGCGCGAGGAGGAGCGCAGCGACGGGCGGGCGCCGGCGGACAAGGCGCCGGCGGCGCCGACGCCGGCGTTCCGGGCGCGGCTGCTGGAGGTGCCGGGGCTCGGCGACGGGGCGCCGGGACGGCGCTCGCGGTCGCGGTCGCGGAGCGGCCGGACGACGCGGTCGTCCACTGTGGAGGGTCACGGCGTGCACGTGGCGGCGACCTTGGCCGCTGCGGCGCCGCACCAGGTCGCCCGCGGGCGCAGCGGCCCGGGGTTGGTCCTGCGGTCGGATGACCTGCGGCGCGGTATTCGGGAGGGGCGCGAGGGGAACCTGGTGCTGTTCGCGGTGGACGCGTCCGGGTCGATGGCTGCGCGGGAGCGGATGTCGGCTGTCAGCGGTGCGGTGTTGTCGCTGCTCAGGGACGCCTACCAGCGGCGCGACAAGGTCGGTGTGGTCACGTTCCGGGGCGACTCGGCGGAGCTCGCGCTGCCTCCGACGTCCTCTGTGGACATCGCTGCGGCGCGGATGCGCGGGCTGCGCACGGGAGGTCGCACGCCGCTCGCGGATGGTCTGCTGAAGATCGAGCGGGTAGTGCGGCGCGAGCAGATGCGCGACCCGCAGCGCCGGGTGCTCGTCGTGCTGCTGACCGACGGGAAGGCCACAGTGGCGGTGAATTCCGAGCTGAGCGGGCGAAATCGGGCCCAGCGCGCGGTCGAGGACGCGCTGCGCGCGGCGGGTCTGGTCGCCGGGACCGGCGCGGCGTCGATCGTGGTGGACTGCGAGAACGGGATGGTCCGGCTCGGGCTGCCCGCCCGGATCGCCGCTGCTCTGGGTGGACCGTGCCTGCGGCTCGAGGAGCTGTCGGCGGAGAACGTCGCCGGTGTGGTGCGCGCGGTCCGCGATGAACGCCCGCATGCCGCTTGATCTCGTTTTGGTTACGAGATTCTTGATTGCACGTACCCGCCCACTGCCCGGATTGGTACGGTGACTGCCGTCCACCTGACCCCCAGGGGTGGACTTGCGAAGCGCCCCCGCGCTCCCGGCGACCCCCAGGCCGGTCGAGTGCGGGGGCTCTTTTTTCGCCCAGCGCGGCTCGCTCCGCCTGTGTCCCGGGTGCGGGTGATTTGCCGGTTTTCGGAATGCGAGGATGCATTCGCCGAAGGGCTCGGCATCGCTGAACGCAGGAGGGACATGGGCTCGAAGTCGGCCGCTGACGCTCCGGACTTGAAGGGGGAACCAGCCCGCAACCCGCGCACTCCGCCGTGGCGGGAGCCGTGGACGAGCCTGCCCGGCGTGGGGCGTTGGGCAGACCTGCCAGGGCAGGAGCGGTTTTGGCGGATCGCCTACGTGGTTTCGCAAGTGGCGGTGCGCGGACTACTCGCCTTGGTGCTGCTCACCGTTGCCACCAACACGGGAGTGCTGAGCTCCGACGGCTCTGTGGCGAAGCGGGGAACTGCGCTGGCCACCCACTGCGAGTCGACCGGTCCGGTCAGTCGAGCCGGTTTGGGTTGGTACTGGGCCTGCGAAGCGCAGATCACCTGGTCCGACGGGACGGAGACGCGGAAGAAATTCCTGAACTCGGAACTTACGCCGGAGAACGAGACCCGGCCTGAGCCCGTGGTGTACCGGAAGGTGCGGAACTCGGCGGACCAGATCGCGGTCGACAAGCCGATGCCGTTCATCGGACTGGGCTACGCCCTGTTCGTCGCGTTGGTGTTCGCGACGTTCTACGGGGTGCGGATTCCTGGCTTGCCGCCGATGCCTGCTGAGCGACGTGCAGAACGGCGCCGTCGGGTCCGTCTGCAGTGGTGGCAGCCGCTGGCGTTGCCGATCGGCTGGGGCCTGGTCGTCGCGGGTGGACTGGGCACGGCATCGGCCGCGATGGGCCGTTCGGTGCTGGTGATCGTGCTCGGTTTCGTTGCGCTCGTCGCTGGTTGGTTCGTATCGCAGGGGCGGCGGAAGTACGGCGTCCTCGAGCCGAAAGTGCTGCCGCCGGACCAGACGCGGCGGTTCGGCAAGGTCGGGCGTTTGCTGGTGATATTCGGCAGCGCGGCGGCCGTCTTGAGCGCCGTGACGGCCTTCCCCGAGTGGTTGAACGTCATCAGCGCTGTTGCGGTGCCGTTGGCCGTGGTCGCGGTGGGATGGCGGCTGAGTCTGGTGGCGAACCGGCGATCGGGTGGAACCGACCTGGCGGAAACTGCGTCAAACCGGACGTCGTAGGGGCAACGGGAGGAAATTCAGTGGAGCAGTCGCCGGAGCAGTGGTTGGCGATGATGCAGGAACGGGCTGACGAGATGGTGCGCCAGTCCGAGCAGATCCAGCAGCAGATGCAGGAAATGGCCGAGACGGCGAGCGATCCCGATGGTGCGGTGTCGGTCACGGTCGGCGCCAACGGTGCGCTGAAGGATCTGCAGATCGACCAGCGGGCGATGCGCCAGAGCGCGGCGGAGCTGCAGGCGACGATCCTGCAGCTCGCCGGGCAGGCGCAGGCCGCGGTGGCCGGTCGCGTGGTCAGCGCGGTGGAGCCGGTGGCGGGCGCCGCCGGGATGGACTTCCTGCGTTCGCAGCTCCCGCCCGAGCCGGAGCCCGAAGCGGCCGCGACCCGGCGCCCTGCGCCGGACGACTACGACGACGAACCGCCGCAGACCTTCCTTCGCTGACCAGGAGCAAGCACGATGTCGCAATTCGCCGTGAAACCCGCCGCGCTGCGGTCGCATTCGGACTACCTGTCGGAACTCGCGGGGAAGATCTCGGCCGCCGCGGACAAGGCCAGCGGGGTCAGCTTCGGCGTGGATTCCTTCGGCCTGGTCGGCCAGATGTTCGCCACCCAAGCGCGGGAGACCTCGCAACAGGCGGCGGAGCAGATCCGCACCTTCTCGCAGAACACCGACCTGCTCGGCGAGAACGTCAACGCGTGCGCGGCCGACTACGAAGGCGACGACCAGCGCAACGCTGATTCCATCGGAAAGATCGAGGTGTGAGCTGATGTCGTCGATGTTCGTCGACATGGAAACGCCGTCCCTGGGGTCGGGGGTTTGGAGCGCGGGTTCGGGCATCTTGGATTCAGCCCGGGCCACCGCCAACGCGGTGACAACCGAAGACTGGGGCGACCTCGCAGCCAGCGGCGGTGTGCTCGCCCTCGACGGGCTGCTGATGGCGATCGACCCGGTCGGATCCGTGCTGGCCGCCGGCGTCGGCTGGCTGATGGAGCACCTCGCGCCGCTGCGCGAGCTGCTCGACTTCGTCGCCGGTGATCCGAACGCGATCAAGGAGGGCGCGGACACCTGGCTGGCCATCAAGGAGGACCTGCAGCAGCTCGCCGACGAGTTGCCCGGGCAGGCCGAGCAGCAGACCAGCGAGTGGTCCGGTCAGGCCAAGGACGCGTACTCGCGGCAGGTCAAGGAGTACACCGACGGTCTGCAGGCGCTGTCGATCAGCGCCGGTAGTGCTTCGGCGACGATCGCCACCGCAGGCACGATGGTGGCCACCTGCCGCGGCATCATCCGCGACATCATCGCCGCGATCGTCGCAGAGCTGATCAAGGGCGCGCTCGCGGCGTTGGCCGGTTCGGTGGTCAGCTTCGGCGCGACGGTCGCCGGTTACCTGGCCTACGCGGCCGGGCGGATCGGCATGACCATCGGCAAGATCACCGCCAAGATCAGCCAACTGCTGGCCAAGCTCGGCAAGGCGGGCGCGCTGATGGCGCGAGCGCTGTACGACATGGCCAAGGTCGGCTCGAAGATCGGTGCGGACCTGGTCACTTCGGGCGCGAAGGTGTTCCCCGCGTCCCCGGCGCTCGGCGGGGCCACCCATGCAGCCGGACGCGCGGCGACGGCGGGCGCGGACGGCCTGGGGACGGCGGCCTCCGGCATGACCCGTGCGGCGGACGGCCTGACCGGGGCGGCCGGGCGAACTGCGGACGCGGCCACCGGCATCACCCGCGGTTCGGAGAACCTGGCGGGCACCGGCCTGCGCTGGGCGAACGGTGCCGACGATGCGGGCCGGTCGGCCGCGGAGGGCGTCGGCAACGCGATCGAGAAGGGCCGGTACCGCGGGGCTTACGAGGACGCCATGGACCAGGTTTCGAACGTGACGAAGCCGGAGAGCGCGGTCATCCGTGGTGGGCTCGGTGCTGAGCAGTACCACGAGCAGAACTACGACGAGGACTCCGGTTCGTACTACGACGGCTACAACGGCAGTGGTCAGTACACCGGCGACCACGGTCGGGACGGCTACCGCGACGCGCCGCGTCCCGAGTAATCGCTTCCGGTCGTGAGCGGCGATGGTGGCAAGAGCGACCGTCGTGACCCGACCGCCCATCCCGGGCGACGGGTAGAGCACTGGGCCAACGCCTGGGAAGCCACGAC
>NZ_JBEOVY010000481.1:0-4638 GCF_040295745.1 Saccharopolyspora sp. NPDC002686 | reverse complement strand
GGTGGCCACCTCGACCGCGGTGATGATCGTCAACGCCTCCACGGCGACCATCGCGCTGGCAGGTGTCCGGCGGCTGGAGCGTGCCGGTGCAGCGCATCGAGGTGTCGCTGCTGTCGCCGCGGGTGCCGCAGGCGATCGTGTGCCTCGCCGGTCCGCTGGGCAGCGAGCACCGCTGCGACCAGTTCGAGATCTCCCACACCCAGGAGATGCGGGCGATGACCTCCGGGCTGGAACCCGGAGACCGGATGGACATCACCTTCAAGCTCCCGGCGGGCACCGTCCCGGCGACGGCGGTGACCGAGCAGTACTTCAGCCTGGCGAAAGCGTTCTCGCTGACCCCGGGCACCGGAGTCGGGCTGGCCGCGATCGGCCTGGTGCTCATCGGCGGACTCGGCCTGGTCTGGTACGTCCGGGGCCGCGACGCGCACGCGTTCGGTGACGACGTGGGGCGCGTCGAGGTGCTGATGACCGACGAGCGCGGCGGCGTCACCTTCGCCTCCCCGGACGGCGTGCTGCCCGGCGAGATCGGCACGGTCGTCGACGAACGGGTCGACCCGGTCGACGTGACGGCGACGATCATCGACCTCGCGGTCCGCAACTACCTGTGGATCGAGGAATTGCCCGGCCAGGACTGGCGTTTCGCGCGCATCAACCCGCCGGACGAGGCGCTGCGCCCCTACGAGCGCGCGGTCTACGACCTGCTGGTCGGTCGGGCGCCGGAAGTCCGCCTGTCCCAGCTGCGCGGCCTGAACCTGAACCAGGTGCGCGACGCGCTGTACGCGGAGGTCGTGGACAAGGAGTGGTTCGCCCGCCGCCCGGACTCGGACCGAAACCTGTTCTGGTGGAGCGGGATCGGCGTCGCGATCGGCGGCGCGGCGCTCACCGCGGCCCTGGCGCTGACGACCTCGGTCGCCCTCCTCGGCCTCGGCGTGGTGCTCGGCGGCATCGCGATGGTGGCCAGCGCCCGCCTGATGCCGGCCCGAACCCGCCGCGGCAGCGCCCTGGTCATGCAGGTCCGAGGCCTGCGCGGCTACCTCCACGACGCCGCGGCGAACTCCCTGCCCCCGGCGGACCGGGAAACGGTGTTCTCCCGCTCCCTCCCGTACGCGGTGGTCCTCGGCGAAACGGACCGCTGGCTGGCGGAATTCGCCGAACTCGACCCGGCAGCGGACGGAACCCCAGGCCTCTACTGGTATGCAACCCCGGAAGCGGCCCCCGACCTCCAGAACTTCCGCCGAACCTTCCCAACCCTCGTCACCAGCCTGAACGCAACCCTGAAGCCCTGAACCCGTCCCAGCCAGCCGCAACGTCCCGAACTGCGGCTGAACGAGTGATACCGGACGAGATCAATGCTGGTGGGAACCGTTCCAAACCATCGACGAACAGCAGGCCCAAGACATTCAGCGAGGTATGCAGTGAGCTTGTACTCCCGGTCTTTGATCGTGGTGACCGCAGGTCTGGCGTTGGTTGGGCTGTCCGCCTGTTCTGGCGGGGCAACTGGAAGCGATGAGCAGCAGCAGACCTCCGAGGCCAAGAGTTCAGGGTTGGCTGACCTCGACGTCTGCAACTTCTTCACCGCGGACGAGCTGTCCGCTTTCGGCGTGAAGGGCCCGGGTGAGCCGGACAGCACGGTCGACACCGAGCCGGGATGCAACTTCCAGGGCGACGACAAGGACGTCACGCTCTACAAGGTTCCCGGCACCCCGTTCGACGCTTACACGAAGAAGGGCAACTTCGACTCGCTGAAGCCGTTCGAGGTCAGCGGCAGGAAAGCTGCGACCGGTGTGACCAAGGGATCGGAAGGTCAAGGCATTTGTTCAGCGTTCATCGACGCTGGAAGTGGCACGGTCACGGTGACGGTGACGGGCCTGATGAAGGATTCGGTCGCTGATCCGTGCGGTGAGGCGGAGAAGGTCGCGCGGCAGATCGAGCCAAGACTTCCCGAGTAGCACAGAAGGAAGCCAAGGAGCGTGCTGCGGAGCAGCCGACGAAAGCTGTTGATCAGGAGCGGAACCAAACGAAGGTGATGTCGGCAAGACCGCTGAAACCCGGGCGAAGCTGGGCAAGGCGTTTGACCGGCGCAGGTCCTAGGTCAACTCCAAACTCGAGGAGATCATCAGCAGAGATTGGGAGGTGAGGCCGCTGATCAGGCTAAGACCACGGATCGAACCAGAGGGATCCAGCTGGGCGGACCGCCGTTTCGATGCTTTGCGGCCAGCCCAACGTCGTGGACTGCGGCTGAACGGGTGATATCGGACGGGATCAATGCTGGTGGGAACCGTTCCGGTCCGGCCTGCGTCAGGCTAGAGTGTCCACGGGTTATTGGGGGAGATCGCAGAGTCCGGAGGGATCTGGGATGGCAAGCGCTGAGAGTGCGGGCTTCGCTGGGGCGGCCGCGGGGATCCAAGCTGTCGCGGCACAGACGAACTGGGTGAACCAGCAGGCCGGAGCGGGCAAGCTCGCCCTGGAGCCGGATGCTGCGGAGAGGGCCGCGAAGCACTGCGAGGACGAGATCCGCGAGCTTCGTAGCTTGATCCAGGAAGCGCGAGCAATCGCGCGCATCGAGGGGCTTGGCAACTACCCGGATGGTCAGGACCTGACTCACCGGTTTGAAACGAAAGCCAATGATGGTGGTGCTGGCGCGTTCGCCATGATTCGCCAGATGCAAGACGAGCTGCAGAAGATGGCGGATGCCTATCGCGCTGCGGCGAAAGACTACCGTGCCATCGACGAACAGCACGCCCAGGACATTCAGCGAGGTATGTAGTGAGTGCACTTTCCCGGTCTGTGATCGCGGCAGTTGCAGGGGCGTCTCTGCTCGGGCTTTCCGCTTGCTCGGGCGGCGGCAGCTCCAGCGGTTCGGAAGAGTCTCCGACTTCGGCTGCCGCTGGGGCTGGTCTGGCGAGCTTCGATCCGTGCACGTTCTTCGAGCCTGGCGAGTTGACCTCGTGGGGGCTGTCGACGCAGAGCGAGGACTTCTCGCCGGTGAAGTCCGAGCCGGGCTGCAAGTGGGATGGGGACCAGATGGGCCTCGCGCTGCAGAAGAACGCCGAAGAGTCCGTTGCGTCGTATCAGCAGAGCGGGAGCTGGGAGCGTTACGACAAGAAGACCATTGGCGGCCGCTCGGCTGCGATCGCCAATGAACCTGGCACGGTTGGACAGGGCAGCTGCACGGTGCTCGTCGACGCTGGTGGCGGGGTAGCGATCTACATGGTCGACGGCACGCGTCGCGACTCCGTGGACGCCTGCGCTGAGGCGGAGAAGATCGCCAATCAGACCGCTTCGAGACTTCCTGAGTGATAGGAGCTAGGGGGAGTCATGGGATTTGGGGATTGGGTCGGGGACCGGATCAAGGACGTCGGGAACACCATTCACGACGCCGGTGCTGATGTCTTCGGGTACGACACCGTGGCCCAGAAGGAGGCCAAGGAGCGTGCCAAGCAGGCGACGGAGGCCGGTCAGAACGAACGGAACGCGCTGGAGCAGCGCAACCAAGCGCTGCAGGACGGCGTTACCGGGTACGACCCGCCCGGGATCTCGCAGTGCGTGAACTGGTCGGGCTTCAGCCACGCTGACATCTACAAGACGAACCAGGACAGCATCAAGGAAGACCGGGTCGGCGAATCTGCTGATGCCTGGGTGAAACTGGGAAAGGCCCTTCACGAGCGCGGTGCTCAGTTCGACTCCAAGCTCAAGGAAATCATCAGCGGCGGTTGGCAGGGTGAAGCCGCTGATCAGGCCAAGACTCTCGGTGAGCCGGTCAAGAACTGGATGGAAGGCAGCGGCAACGCCTTCGAGATGACCGGCAACAACCTGAAGTCCGCTGGTTCGGCGGCTGGTCAGGTCAAGGCCACCGTGCCGGAGCCGGAGGGGCACAGCTGGGGGCGGACCGCCGTCTCGACGCTCGCTGGTGGGCCGCTCGGTGGTGGTGGTGACGCGCTCGCGCAGATGAAGGAGCGCGAGGAGGCCGAGAAGGCCGCGCAGGAGACGATGGGGCGCGTCTACAGCCCCACGTTCACCAACGTCGACAGCCAGATGCCCGCGTACCAGAAGCCCGACGGGCAGATCGTCACCCCGCCGCCACCACCCCCGCAGGAGCCCACCGACTGGGGACGCCGTCCCGGCGGCGGTGGCCCCGGTCCGGGCACTGGCGGCGGTGGCGGCGGTGGCGTTGGTCCAGGTGGCGGCGGTGTTGGCCCCGGCGGCGGTGGCTTCGGCCCGGGCGGCACCGGCACCGGTGGCGGTCCTGGCGGGATCGGCGGTGGACCCGGTGGTATCGGCGGCCCAGGTGGTTACACCCCGCCGTCCGGGACTGACAGCCAGTGGGCCGGCACCGATCCCAGCCGGATCGGCGGCCCCGGAGGGCTTGGTCCCGGTGGCGCCGGTGGTGGTCTCGGTCCTGGTGGCGCCGGCGGTGGCATGGGCGCCGGGATGATCGGTGGCATGGGCGCTGGCGGCGCTGGGGCTGGCGGCATGGGCGCCGGTGGCATGGGACGCGGCGCTGGTGGTGCTGGTGCTGGCTTGGGTGCCGGTGGCAAGGCCGGTGCTGGCGGGCTCGGTGCTGGTGCTGGTGGTGGCGCCGGTGCTGCTGGCGCTGGGGCTCGAGGCGCAGCCGGCGGTCGCGGCGGCATGGGTGCC
>NZ_JBEOVY010000480.1:0-4708 GCF_040295745.1 Saccharopolyspora sp. NPDC002686 | reverse complement strand
GGGCGCGCCTGGCCCGACGACGGCACACTGGTGGGTCCACCATCGGATCGACCAGCGGAAACGAGGACGCCCCTGACCGCACCGCCCACCTTCACCCCGCCCTGCGGACCCATCACCGGCTGGGCGGACCGGGCGGTCCTGCGCGCCACCGGCATCCCCTACGCCCACGCCCACCGCTTCAGCGCACCCACCCCGGTCGCCGACTGGTCCACGCCGCTGGCGGCCACGTCGTGGTCGCCGGGATGCCCGCAGGCACCGGTGAAGTTCTTCGAACGCGTGCTCGGCGCCACCTCCGACGGCCTGGACCAGGACGAGCACTGCCAGCACCTGTCGATCACCCTGCCCACCGACGTTCGCCCCGGAGCGGGGCTGCCGGTCATGGTGTGGATCCACGGCGGCTCCTACGCCTCCGGCGCCGGTGACCTGGCGATCATGGATCCGGCCCCGCTGGTGGCCCAGGAGCACCTCGTCGTGGTGTCGGTGACCTACCGGCTGGGGCTGTTCGGCTACCTCGGCGACGGCGGGGACCGGCCCGCCAACCTCGGACTGCTCGACCAGATCGCCGCACTGCGCTGGGTGCAGCGCAACATCGCCGCATTCGGCGGCAACCCCGGCAACGTCACGGTGTTCGGCCAATCCGCGGGAGGTGATGCCGTCGCGCACCTGATGGCCACCCCCGAGGCCGCCGGGCTGCTGCGCCGCGCGATCATCCAAAGCGCACCGCTTGGCATCACCCGCGGCCGAGCGAAGATGTACAAGGCGATGGCCGAAGCGACCCGTGATGTCACACCGGAGATGCCCGCCGCCGACGTCGTCGCCCGCCAAACCGCAGCCACCAGGCGGATCCTGCGCTTCGGCCTCAAAGCCGCGATGCCCTTCGGCACCCAGTACGGCCACGACCCGCTGCCCAGTGAGAACGCCGTCCCCGCGGCGTGGGAGGCGGTCGCGCCCGACATCGACGTCCTCATCGGCCACACCTCCGAGGAAGTGCGGCTGTTCCTGCCCACCCTGCCTGCGTTCCACCGCATCACCGCGATTCCGCTCGTGGGTGAGCTGATCCGCCGCGCCGTGGTCGCCGCGTTCACCACCGCGGTCTACACGCGCCCGGCCAAGCGGTTCGCCCGCCGCCACACCCGCGCCGGCGGCCGCGCGCACCGCTACCTCATCACCTTCTCCGCACCCGGCAACGACCACGGCGCCGCCCACACCATCGACCTCCCGCTGCTGTTCGGCGACGAAAAGGCCTGGCAGCACGCCGAACTCATCGCGGGCGCCACCTGGGCGCAGATCACCGAAGCCGCCACCGCGCTGCGCCACCTGTGGGCCGAGTTCGCCCGCGGCCACCCGCTACCCGACCGCGGCGACATCCCCGGCGTCCTGCACCACCGCCGCGCCTGACACCACCCCACGACGGGCCGGCCACCGCGTCGCGAACCCGGCCGGGGCGGCCGTCGTACTCGGTGAGCGCCGCGGTCGCCGTCGACGGGCTGGAGCGGAAACCCCACCGCGCCAGCAGGTTCGGGCTGTCCGGTTCACGTCAGGACCTCCGCCACGACCGCGGCAGGTGCGCGAATCCTGTTACGTTGACCGGATGCCACCACGCGATCCCTCCGAGGCTGAACTGCGCCCGCTGCCGCCGTCATGAGCGTGTTCGACCGGCTGCTCGACACCCGTCCACTGCGCACCAGCCCGCAGTTCCGGCGTTTGTGGTGGGGCGGGGCCGTTTCGGCGCTGGGCGGGCAGTTCACCGTGGTCGCCGTGCTGTTCCAGATGTGGCAGCTGACCACCAGCCCCCTCGCCGTCGGGGCCGTCGGGTTGGTCCAGGCGATCTCGATGACCACCGTCGGCTTGGCCGGCGGCACCCTCGCCGACGCGGTGGACCGCCGCAAGCTCGTCCTGGCCGCCACCACCATGCAGCTGGTCTCCGTGGCGGCGCTGGCCGTTCACGGCCTGACCGGTGCCGAGTCGCCGTGGGTGCTGCTAGGGCTGGTGGCCCTGCACTCGGCGGGCAGTGGACTCGGCGCTCCCGCCCGGCGGACGTTCGTGCCCAGGCTGCTGCCCACCGAGCTGGTCGGAGCGGGCGTGGCCTTGGGCAACCTCAGCTTCCAGATCGCCATGCTCCTCGGCCCCGCACTGGCCGGCGTGCTCGTCGCGCAGTGGGGTGTCAGCGCCTGCTACCTGCTCGACGCACTGGCCTTCACCGCTGTGCTCTACGCCGTGCTGCGACTGCCGTCGATGCGCCCCGACGGGCAACCCAGCAGGCCCGGGCTGCGCGCGATCTGGCGCGGCTGGCGGTTCATCGCCGCAAGCCCGGTGCTGCGCGGTGCCCTGCTGACCGACGTGGCCGCCACCGTGCTGGCCATGCCCGTCGGACTGTTCCCGCTGATCAACGAACAACGCTTCGGCGGCAACCCGCAAACCCTCGGGCTGTTCTTCACCGCCATCGCCATCGGCGGCATCGCCGCGGGCGCGGCCTCGGGCACCATCACCCGCGCCCGCCGCACCGGAGTGGTCCTGCTCGCCGCCGCCGGGGTGTGGGGGCTGGCGCTGATCGGGTTCGGGCTCGCGCCCTCGCCGTGGCTGGCGCTGGGGTGCCTGACCATCGCCGGCGCCGCCGACACCACCTCGGTGATCACCCGCGCCGCGATCGTGCAACTGGCCACCCCGGACTCCCACCGCGGCCGGGTCAGCGCGGTGGAGCACATCGTCGGCGCGTCCGGCCCCGAGGTCGGCAACTTCCGGGCCGGACTGGCCGCGCAGGCCACCACCGCGGCCTTCGCCGCCGTCGCGGGTGGCCTGATGTGCGTGGTGGGCATTGCAGCGCTGGCCCTGACCAACTCCCCGCTGCGCCGCTTCAGCCATGCCCGGCCCGAGGCGGCCCTGGACTCCCGGGCCAGCGGCTAGCGACCTGCGGGACGGTAGGTCCGCCCGAAGCTGCGCGGGCTGTCCTCGAAGATCTCGACCAGCTCCCAGTCGATCCGGCGCCCACCGGGAACGTCGAAGATGCGGATGCCATCGCCGAGGAACACCGGGGCGACGAAGACCTGCAACTCGTCGACGAGGTCGTGCTCGAGCGCCTGCCGGGCGATGTCGGCGCTGATGATCTGCACGTCCCGGTCACCGGCGATGTCCCGGGCGCGGCGGATGGCCTCCACGACGTCGCAGTCCAGTGCGACGACGGTCGGATCGCCGGCGAGCTCCTCGGGGCGGTGGGTCAGGATGATCTCGGTGCCCGACCACGCGCCGCCGTAGGCCTCGGAGGTCAGCTCGTCCCGCTCGTCGCGCTGCGCTTTCGCCGCGTCGTAGCCGTCCCGGCCGGAGATGATCGCCGCGACCTTGCCCGCCATGCGCTCCGTGGTGCCCTCGGCCAGCGGTTCCGCGGTCGACAGCCAGCTCATGTCGTGACCGGGGCCGGCGATGAAACCGTCGATCGAGCACGTGAATCCCCACGCCACCTTGCCCATGTCTCCTCCTCGCCGGTCGGTCCGCCTTCTGCCGGCGATCATCCTCCACGGGCCACCGTCACCACCCGGCCCGCCTCGGCTCAGGCCAATACGTCCATCAGGGTGGTGACATAGGCATCCAGCCGCTGCTCCACGGCTCGCGCCGTCAACTCCGCCCTGCCCGCCTCCCGCCATGCCTGCGCCACCAACTGCACTTCTTCCGAGCACGCCAGCCCGTCCCGCACCAGCCAGTACAGCCGCTCGCTCGCGGCTGCGGCCAGCACCCCGCCAGCCTCCTCGTACGCCTCGGCGAACCGCAGGCCCCACACCGGGCCGTGCAACAGCGCGAGAACGGTGCAGCAGTGCGCCACATCGAGATCCGCCGGGCCCCAGGAGGTCGCTGCCCAGTCGACGACGCCGGTGATCCGGGCAGCTGCCGGCCTCGCGGGCGGCACGTCGAACAGCACGTTGCCAGGTTGGAAGTCCCGGTGCAGGAATCGCCCTTCATAAGGTGGCGCGGGCCTGCGGATCACCTCGATCGCCGCGGCCCATGCCGCCGCATCGGCGCCCTTCGGAATCACGACGGTGTCGGCGGTCGTCAACGCCACGTACTCCCGGGGCCGCTGCGTGGGGCGCAACGCGTGGATCGCGACGAGTTGACGGGCCAGCAGCGGGATGCGCGTCTCGATTCCCGCGTCGTCGAGGACCGTCCGGCCCGCCAGATGTGTCATCAGGAGCGATGGGTACTCGCAATGCGCGGCGGTCGGATCGACTGCGACCAGTCCCGGAGCCGCCACGCCGGTCCCTGTGAGCAGGGACAGGGCGCCGGCCTCCCTGTTCAGCCAGTCCTCGGCGTGCTCCACGGAGGACGGGGCGACGAAGCTCCGCAGCACCAGGTGGCGGGTGCCGCCGTGCCGTGTGCCGATGGTCAGCCTCCGCATTTCGGCGGTGATGCCGCCGTGCAGCGCCTCGGTTCTGATGATCCGTTCACCGGCCTCCAGGTGCCGGCTCACCCAAGCCAGTGTCAACGGTCGGACAGCCGCCTCATCATCGGTCACCGTGCCACCTGATCATCCCCGCGGCGGCACGCGCAAAAGCTTTTCACAACAGGGTTCGCGCACCCGCAGCGTCCAAATGCCGGGCCCGAATCGCGCCGTCGTGTGCGAACAGCAGATCCTGTTTGAGGGTGTGCAGCGACTCCCGCAGTAGCGCCATGTCGGACGCGGCACGGGTGTGCGGGCCGGGGACCACCAGGCCCGCACACC
>NZ_JBEOVY010000479.1:0-4709 GCF_040295745.1 Saccharopolyspora sp. NPDC002686 | reverse complement strand
GCCGGCGGGGGGCCGCGCGCGGGGGCGCCGGCCGCCGCTCTGCGCTTGTGCCCCGGGGGGGGGGGGCGCGCCGCGGGCCCCCCGCCGGGGGCTGGGCCGGAGCGCAGGCGGCGAGCGCGAGCGCGGCGAACGCCCCGAGGGCCACGCGTCGGGGTAGCGCGGCTTTCCTCATCGAATCCTCCTTCTCGGCGGAGCGGTCCTCGTTCGACCGGTCCGCGGTGTTATCCCAGGTCGCCCTCGATGGCTTCCAGCCCGGCGCTGGCGAATTCCTCGTCGAGGTCCTCGCTGGGGGCGCCGGCCACGCCGATGCCCGCGATGGGGGAACCGGCGATCACCGGGACGCCGCCGCCGAGGAACACGGTGCCCGGGATGTCCCGGAGGCTCGCACCACCTCCGCTGACCTGGTCGGTCAGTTCCGAGGTGGGCTTGCCCCAGGCAGCAGCGGTGAAGGCCTTGCCCCTGGCGGAATCACCGCTCTGCGGGCCCGCACCGTCGCCGGTCAGCCGCAGCCGCTCGTTGCCCGCGCGGTCCACGATGGACACGGTGACGTGCTGGCCCTCGGCCTCGGCTGCTGCGAGGGCGGCCCGCGCGGCCTTGGTCACGGCATCGCCGCTGAGCACCTGCGGCGGCCCGGCGGGCTGCGGATCGGACGGAGTGCAGGCGGCCAGAGCGAGCGCCGTGAACGCCCCGAGGGCCACGCGCTGGGTGAGCGCGGCTGTCCTCATCGACTTCTCCTGTTCGACGGACCGGTCCCCGGGCGAGCCGGGGACCGGAGCTGGGTGTCAGCGCAGTTCGGCCTGGATGGCCTGGAGGCCTGCGTTGGCGAACTCCGCGTCCAGGTCGGCGCTGGGCGCACCTGCGACGCCGATGCCGGCGATCGGGGAGCCCGCGGTCACCGGGACGCCGCCGCCCAGGAACAGCGTTCCGGGGATGTCGCGGAGGGTGGGGCCGTCGCCGGTGATGCCCTTGCCCAGCTCGGCGGTGGGCTTGCCCCAGGCGACGGCGGTGAACGCCTTGCGCTTGGCGGACTCGCCGCTCTGCGGGCCCGCACCGTCGCCGGTCAGCCGAACCCGCTCGTTGCCCGCGCGGTCCACGATGGACACGGTGACGCGCTGGCCCTTGGCCTCAGCGGCGTCGAGGGCGGCCTGCGCGGCCTTGGTGGCGGCGTCGACGCTGAGCACCGGCTGCTGGATGACCGCGGCCGGGGGCTGCGGGGGCTGCGGGGCCTGCTGCGGGGCGGGGGCGGCCTGCGCGACGGTCAGGCCGGTGGCGCCGCCGAGGATGCCGAGGCCGACCAGGGTGCCGACGACTGCGCGGTTGCGGGTGTTGGATCGCATCGGGGGTGACTCCTTCGCTTCCGGTTCGGTGCTTCCAGCTTCTGCCGCGCAGCCGTCCTGGGCGTCGTCGGAACGGATCTCCTTCGGCGCCTGCCGGTTGAGCCCGGATCAACCGATCCATTGATGTGGCCCGACCCGGACCGGCTTACAGTTCGCCCGGACCTGTCATGACCAGTGGCGAGGGGACCGCCTTGCTCGAACGACCCGACGGTTGGCTGTACCGCGCGATGCACGTGGGCTTCTTCGTGCTGCTCGCGTCCTCGGCGTCGCGCTACGTCGCCGCGCACGGGTTGCAGGGAGTGACGCCGCTGCTGCTCGGGTTGTCGGCTGCGCTGGTGCTGATCTACGTGGCAGGCGTCGTGTGGTGGGAGACGGCCGGTCAGCTGTGGCTCGCCGCCGTCGTCGGCGTCTGGGTCGCGTTGGTGCTGGTGGCGCCGAGCTTCAGCTGGTGCGCGGTGCCGCTGTTCTTCGTGTGCCTGCGGATGCTGCGGCCGAAGCCCCTGCTCGCCGCGGTCGTGCTGCTCACCGGCACGGTGATCTTCGCGCAGCTGCGGCTGGCGCCTCGCTTCGAGGTCATCGACGTGCTGGTCCCGCTGGCGGTGGCGGCCATGGCGACCGCGGTGTTCCTGCAGATCAGGCACGAGGGAGAGCGGCGCCAGCAGCTGATCGACCAGCTGGTCCGCACGCGCGGCGAGCTGGCCGAGGCGCAGCGGGAGGCCGGGATCAGCTGGGAGCGCGAGCGGTTGGCGCGGGAAATCCACGACACCATCGCGCAGGGCCTGTCGAGCATCCGGATGCTGTTGCAGGCGGCCGAGCGGGAGGGCGACCGGAGTGAGCACGTGCGGCGGGCCGGCGCTGTCGCCGAGGACAGCCTCGCTGAGGCTCGGCGCTTCGTGCGCGGACTCGCGCCTGCCGCGTTGACGCAGCAGTCGCTGGCCGATGCGCTGCGCGAACTTTCGGCGCGCGTGGCAGCGGAGACCGGCATCGAGGTCCGCTTCGACGTGGTGGGCGAGCCGCTGGCGACCTCGGAGGACGTCGATGCGGCGCTGCTGCGGGTGGCGCAAGGCGCGCTGGCCAACGTGCGCGAGCACAGCCAGGCCCGCAAGGCCGGGGTCACCCTGTCCTACATGGCCGATGCAGTGGCATTGGACGTGCGGGACGACGGGACGGGCTTCGACACCTCGGCCCCGCGCTCCGGCGAGGATCGGGGCTTCGGGTTGAGCGGGATGCGGGCGCGGATCGGGCAGCTCGGTGGTGAGCTGGTGGTGGAGAGCGGGCCCGGCGAGGGCACGGCGATCGCGGCGACCTTGCCGGTGGGAGGAAGCGCATGACGGTGCGGGTGCTGGTGGTCGACGACCACCCGGTGGTGCGCGCGGGGATCAAGGCCCTGCTGGACGGGGCGGAGGACATCGAGGTCGTCGGCGAGGCGTCGACGGCGGCGGAGGCCGTGCAGCGGGCCGGCGCTTTCAAACCGGACGTGGTGCTCATGGACCTCCAGCTCGGCGACGACGTGGGCGGGGTGACGGGCACCCGGCAGCTGCTCGCGCTCGCCGATCCGCCGCACGTGCTGGTGCTGACCACCTACGACGCGGACACCGACATCAACCGCGCCATCGACGCGGGCGCCACCGGCTACCTGCTCAAGGCCGGGCCGCCGGAGGAGCTGTTCCAGGCGATCCGCGCCGCCGCGCAGGGGCGGACCGCGCTGTCCCCGGAGATCGCCACCCGCCTGCTGCAGCGCAGCCGCGCGCCGGAGGAGGCGCTGAGCGAGCGCGAGGTCGAGATCCTGGAGCTGCTGGCGCACGGCCTGGGCAACCGGGACATGGCGCGCGAGCTGTTCATCAGCGAGGCCACGGTGAAGACGCACCTGGTGCACATCTACGCCAAGCTCGGCGTGGACAGCCGGATGGCCGCGGTGCGCGAAGCCGTCCGGCGGCGGCTGATCCGCTTCGACGACGCCCAGGGCTGACCCCCGGCGCTGATCTCCCCGCCGTTCGCGCAAGGCCTGCACGTCGCGTTCGGCTTCGCGGTGGTGGCCTGCCGACCGAGCAGCTCCCGAGCCCGCCCGAGCCGGTCGCGGCGAGCAAGCCGGAGCCACCTGCGGTCCCGGAGAGCGACCCGGACCCGGTCACCAGAGGTGGAAGATGCCCCGGTGGGCCAGCCACTGGTTCAAGTCCCGATGGCGGGTGACCTCGTTCAGGGTGCGGTGCACCGTGCGCAGGGCGTAGTCCGCTTCGCTGCGGTGCAGCGCGCCGGTGGCGACCGCGGTGGCGAACTCGGCGGCGTGGGTGATGCGCGCGCGGCCGCGGTCTTCGACCTCCAGCCCGAGCAGCAGGTCGACGGTCGTCCAGGAGCGGGTTTCGGGCTTGATGCGGACCGCGGTGAGGGTGCTCGGTCCCGGCCGCGAGTGCCTGCTGCGCGGGCGGTACCGGGTCAGCCGGAGGCCGAGATCGGGCAGCAGCCAGGTGATCTCGGCGGCGTGGTCCGGCGCGTCCGGGGTGGGGCATTCCACCGCCAGGCCCCACTGCTCGACGTGGCACACCTCCAACTGGTGAACGAACCCGGAGGGATGGGTGCGCTGCGAGCTGAACACGTCGATGACTTCAACCAATTGGGGAGAAATCGTTGCCGCCACGGTGTCGGAGAGTAGCGGGAAAAGTGCGGCTGAAGATCATCGTCGATTGGTTTTAACGTAACTTTTCAGTGCTCGTCGGATATCGATTCGCGCTGGCCACGGGCATCACCGGGTTGGCGGTAGCTTCCGCTGGCCGGGTACGGGATCGTCAACGGGTTGCGCGTTCCAGGACAGCTCGATCCCGTGCTCCTGCAGCCACGCTGACAGGTCGTAACCGTGCCGCGCGAGCCCGTCGACGGCGGTGTACGCGCGCTCCATCGCCCGCTGCGCGGTCTCGGCGTCGAGCAGCTCCGCCCGCACCGCCAGGACGAACTCGTCGGCGTCCAGCAGGTCCGCGCCGCGGTGGGTGCGGACCTCGACGTCCAGGTAGTGGTCGACGGTCCGCCAGCACTGCTCGCCGACTTCGACGTCCACCACGTCCAGGTAGAAGTCCAGGTCCCGCTCGTGGCCGGGATGCCAGTCCCAGCGGGTCACGCGCAGGCCGAGCGGGGGCAGCAGCCAGGACTCGAGGGCGGCGAGCTGCGGGTGGCCGGGCATGGTCCGGGCGAGGTAGAGGCCGAAGGGCTCGCGGTGGAAGCGCTGCACGGTGCGCACGTGGCCCTTGGGGTCGGTGTTGGTCCCCGCGGCCAAGTCGAACACCTCGACCTTCGCCTGCTCGGCGAAGCGCTTCCGCAGCTCTGCGGTGACCTTGCGGCGGTCCGTGCCCGGCAGGCACACCACGACGATCAGCAGGTAGC
>NZ_JBEOVY010000478.1:0-4723 GCF_040295745.1 Saccharopolyspora sp. NPDC002686 | reverse complement strand
TTTCAATGGAAATTGCGTGACCTGGGAGGTGCGTTACCAGTCGGTGTCGCGGGTGGTGGCGTTGCCGAGGGTCATCGCGAGGCGGTTGGTCCAGGCGCTCATGGCCGCTACCGCGATCAGGTCGCGGATGCCTTCGGCGGTCAGGCCGACCTCGCGGAGGCGGGCGATGTGCTCCGGCGTCAGGGCCGCCGGGGTGGGGGACAGGGCGCCCGCCGCGTCGACGATCGCGCGTTGGCGCTGGTCGGGGACCGATGCCGGGCCCGCCTCCGCCAGGGCCACCGAGGTGATCCGGTCGTCGGACAGCTCGACCTGGCGGCGGCCGTGGACGCCGGAGGACAGCTCGCAGCCGGTGCGCAGGGAGGCGGCGAGCGCGGCCAGCTCGCGATCGGCGACGGCCAGCTCGGCCGGGTCGCTCATGATCGCGTTGTAGATCGCGCTGCACGCTTCCAGGGCTTCCGGGTCGTGGCGCAGCGCCACGTCGAACGAGTCCGCCTCCACCCACGGGACCCAGCGCATCTGCGGGAACGCCTCGTCGGGGGTCGGCAGCTCGCAGCCGTCCGCGGTCGACCCGACCTCGATGCTGTTCGCCGGCTGCGCGACGGATCCGCCGTCGGCCTCCTCGACCAGCCGCAGCCCGCGCAGCAACCGGATCCGGAAGCTGGTCGCCGCCACCACCTGCGCGGCCGCCACGACCTGCGCCGTGCCGAAGCCCTGCTCCCGCAGCTCGCCGATCTCGGCGACGCTCACGTCCGCCGGGTCCAGCGCGACCTGCTCGCAGTGCGCGAGCAGCGCCTGCTGCGGCTCGGACAGCTCCGCCCAGCGCTCGACGTCCCGGACGACGTCGGCAGCACCGTCGCCGGCCACCGAGTCGAGTTCCGCCGCGAGCTCGTCGGCGTGGTCCTGCTCGTCGTTGACCAGCGCGACGCGGAGCGCGATCCGGGTTCGGTCGGCCCGGTCGAGCGCGGTCTGGTCGGCCGGGCGGAGCACCGCGGCGTCGACGTTCGCGATCAGCTCGCGCACGTCCGGTCGAAGCACGGCCAGCACCGCATCGGCGCGGACACTGCTTGCGGTCGTCATAAGCATCCTTGTCCGGTTGATCGGCTTTCCGCGCGTAGTTTTCCACCGCGCGTGACCCGCCCCACGAGTGCCCGGTCGGTGAGCGCGCAGAGCTGCTGCCCGCTCACGTTTCTTCGGTGCGGCCGACGGCGCGGCAGGCGAGGTGCAGGGCCAGGCGTTCGTCGCGGTGGTGCAGGTCGACGGCGAGGAGCCGCTCGATGCGTTCGATGCGCGCTGCCACCGTGTTGCGGTGCACGCCGAGCACCGCTGCCGTCTCCGCGATCGACGACTCCGCGTCCAGGTAGGCGGCCAGCGTGCGGACCAGGTCGCCGGGTTGGCCGCGCAGCGGGGCGATGAGGGCGCGGGCCGCGGGTTCAGCTTGTTGATGACGTAGACCTTTCCCCGTCGGCGCACGACCTGTGCGCCGGGCTGGTTCTTCAACGATTTCACGGACGCCCGCACCTTCACGTGAACACCTTCCTGTTGATAATGATTTTCATTATCATAGTATCCACGCGTCGAGTCTCCGAGGAGATGAGGGATGACGGATGGACACGGTGAACGTGATCGCGGTGGTCGGCGCGTGCGCGCGAGAACGCGGAGTTGCTCGCGCTCGGCCAGGACATCGCCTTCATCGGCCTGGACCTCGACCACGGCGCTCGACAACGCCACGCCCACCGACGACGAACTGACGACCGGACCGTCCGTCAGGGCGCGCTTTCCCGATCCGTTCCCAGCCTGGCACCTCGCCCAGAACCCGACGGACCAGTGACCACCAAGGCAGCAATACCAAGGACATCCATGGCTTCAGCGGAACCCCACAGCGCCGAGAACAATTCGCTCAGCGGTCTCACCGCGATCATCTGCGACAGCTGCGAAGACAACGGGGAGCGCCCGTTGCTCGCAGCGCTCAAGGAAACGATTCGCCGCCTCCCCCACGCAGTCCTCGTACGCACGACCTGCCCGTTCAGCCAGATGTGGTGCCACACCAGGAAGATCTCGGCGTCGCGCGGCGCAGGGCAGGTCGTGCTGGTGCAGCGATGCACCGACACCCGCAGGCCCTTGGGCCCTGTCATCGTCGTCGGTCCGGTCGAAACCGCCGATGACGTCGCGTTGTTGACGCGCTGGCTCGAAACCGACCCGCTGGCCGTCGCATCGCTCCCCCATCGCCTGCGACGACTCCAGAACACCGATCACACCAACCCGAACTGAACCGAGGAACCCCGTGAACGACGAATACGCCGAATCCGCCGAGTTCATCGACCTCCTGATCAGCCCGTTCTGGAACGGCCTCGCCCCGGCGCTGGCCGAAGCGATCAAGACGGCCGCCCCCGGCCCCGTGGTGGACGTGGGTGCCGGAAGCGGCTGCGGAACCGCGGTGATCGCGGACGCGATCCCGGAAGCCGAGATCTTCGCGGTGGAACCCTCCGCCGGCCTGCGCACTGCGCTGCTCGCCAGGGTCAACGCCGACGACTCGTTGCGGGAGCGAGTGACGGTCCTCCCGGACAAGCTCCTGGCCGCGGACCTGCCCGAACAACTGGGCCTGGTGATCGCCATGAACGTCATCGGCCACTTCTCCCCGACCGAACGCCAGGCGTTCTGGGATCTGCTCGCCACACGTCTCGCACCCGGAGGTCAGGCGGTGCTCAACCTCCAGCCTCCGTCCGAACCAGTCGACATTCCGGAAGCAGTGGCGGCGACCAGGCAGGTCGGACGCCGGCGCTACGAAGTCCGAGCACGCGCCCGAGCGACCAGCGACACGATGCTGACCTGGCACATGACCTATCGCACCCACCAAGGCGAAACCCTCGTCGACGAACGAGCGCTGAACTACACCTGGCACCTGGTCAGCGAATCCGTCCTGCACGACGAACTCGCACGAGCAGGCCTGCGACTGCACACCATGGAACCGACCGACCTCGGCATGTTCACGATCACGCGAGCGCCGGCCTGAACCCGACGTCCAGGGGCCCAGCACCGGATGAACGAGCAGATCGACGCCCTCGACGCAGCCTTAAAGCACTGATCAGCAGAGCAACACAACAAGCCAGCAGTGGGCCGAACCGGACGCCCACTGCTGGTGACCACCGCTAGACGCGGAAGATCTGGGCCGTCGGACAGCTGGATCAGTGTTCGTCGTAGTGGTCGCCGTGCGCGGCGTGCCTATGTCCATCGTGGACGTAGTCGACGTGGTCGCCGTGCGGCACAGCGACATGTCCGCAACCTTCGCCGTGCGTGTGCTCGTGGCCGTCGTGCGCGGCGTGATCCGCTGGCTCGCACTCGTCGTAGTGGTCGCCGTGGGCGCGGTGCAGGTGCCCGTCGTGGACGTAGTCGACATGATCGCCGTGCGGCACAGCGACATGCCCGCAACCCTCACCGTGCGCGTGCTCGTGACCGGCGTGCTCCTGGTGCGCTGTGGTCATCAGGACTCCTCCATGCGCAAATGGGCGCCTACTCGCTACGCCAAAAAGCGTACGTCTCATTGCCGGTTACGCATAAGTAGCGGCCAGGCTCGGCGTCCGCATCGCGGCTACATATGAACCGGGCCTCAGATGAGAATGATTGTCGTTATCGTTTAGGGTGTGCTGTGCCCTCGTCCACCACTGACAACTGCGAGGCCGAGATGAACGACGCGTTGAACCAGCTCCTGGGCAGGTCGGGAAGGCCTGACCCGGATCGGGCGGCCCGCTCCGAGGAAATCGCCGAGCTGGTGCGCACGACCCTGGGCCTGAGTTCTCAGGCGGCCGTGACCGTGCAGCAGCTCGCCTGCGCTGAGCCCGGTTGCCCGCCGATCGAGACCAAGCTCGCTGTGCTCGGCCCGGAACCGAAGCGCTGGACGATCCACGCCTCGGTGTCCGAAGTGGACGACGACACCGTCCGACGGATCCTGACCGCCCGACCCGAAGGGGACTGCGCATGAGCGACGACACCTCCGATTCCCGCGTACCGGTCACGGTGCTCACCGGATTCCTCGGATCCGGCAAGACCACGCTGCTCAACCGGATCCTCACCGAGCAGCACGGCATGCGCATCGCCGTGATCGAGAACGAGTTCGGTGAAGTCGGCATCGACGATGGCCTCGTGCTCGATGCCGAAGAAGAAGTCTTCGAGATGAACAACGGATGCATCTGCTGCACCGTGCGCGGCGATCTCATCCGCATCCTCGGCGCCCTGCTCAAGCGCAAGGACTCCTTCGACGCGATCCTCATCGAGACCACGGGTCTGGCCGACCCCGCGCCGGTCGCGCAGACCTTCTTCGTCGACGACACCCTGCGCACCCAGCTGCGGCTGGACGCGATCGTCACCGTCATCGACGCCAAGCACATCGTCCAGCACCTCGACGACCACAAGCCCGAAGGCACCGAGAACGAGGCCGTCGAGCAGATCGCGTTCGCCGACCGCGTGGTGCTGAACAAGACCGACCTGGTCGACGCCACCGAGATCGAGGCCGTGCAGCGGCGGATCCACGGCATCAACTCCGGAGTCCGCATCCTGCCCGCGCAGCACGCCGACGTCGACCTCGGCGACGTGCTCGGTGTGCGCGCCTTCGACCTGGACAAGATCCTCGCCGACGAGCCGGAATTCCTCGACGACACCGAACACCAGCACGACCTGACCGTCACCAGCGTCGGCATCGACAACGACGGCGTGGTCGAGGTCGAAAAGC
>NZ_JBEOVY010000477.1:0-4747 GCF_040295745.1 Saccharopolyspora sp. NPDC002686 | reverse complement strand
GCAGATCTCGTCCACCGGGCGGGCGCGCGCTTGGGCGTTGGAGCACCTGGACCGGCCTTTGGCGCTGCGCGAGCTGGTGTGGATCGTGGACCTCAACCGCCAGTCGCTGGACCGCGTGGTGCCCAACATCGCGGCCGGTCGTCTGGCCGGCATGTTCGACGCCGCGGGATGGCAGGTCCTCACCCTGAAGTACGGCCAACTGCTGGAGTCGCTGTTCGCCCGCGCGGGCGGGGACGCATTGCGCGAGCGCATCGACTCGATGCCCAACCCCGAGTACCAGCGGCTCCTGCGCTGCTCCGCCGAGCAGCTCCGGGAACGACTGCCGGGTCGGGGAGCCGGGGCCGACCGGATCGCCGCGCTGATCGACGAGATCGACGACCAGACCCTGGCGGCGGCGATCCGCAACCTCGGCGGCCACGACCTCGAAGCGCTCGACGGAGCGCTTTCATCCATTGAGGACCATCGGCCGACGGTCATCTTCGCCTACACGGTCAAGGGTTACGGCCTGCCCACGCAGGGACATCCGCAGAACCACTCGTCGCTGCTGACCACCGAGCAGATGCAGGAACTCGCCGACCGCATCGGCACGGACCTGGAGCACCCGTGGCAGCGCTTCGCCGAGGACTCCGAGGCGGGTTTGCTCTGCGCCCGCACCAGCGCACGCCTGCGGCGGGAGAACCCGCCCCTGACCGAGGTTCCCGAGCTCCCGGCCGACATCGGGCGGACTCCCAGCGGCGTCGCCACGACCCAGGCGGCGCTGGGCCGCGTCCTGCTCGACCTGACCCGGGAGGCACCGGAGGCAGCGGGGCGGATCGTGACCGTCAGCCCGGACGTCAGTTCCACCACGAACCTCGGTGGCTGGGTGAACAAGGCGGGCGTCTGGTCGGCCGCCGAGCGGGTGAACTGGTTCGCCGACGACGCGGAGACGATCCTGCACTGGCGCGAACGGCCGGGCGGCCAGCACGTCGAGCTCGGCATCGCGGAGACGAACCTGGTCGGACTGCTCGGCGAGCTCGGCGCGACCTGGAGCCGGTGGGGACAGCCGCTGCTGCCGATCGGCGTGATGTACGACCCGTTCGTCGAACGCGCCCTGGAACCGTGGTCGTTCGGCATCTACGCGGGCGGGCAGTCGATCCTGATCGGCACCCCCTCCGGGGTCACGCTCGCCCCCGAAGGCGGCGCGCACCAGTCCATCACCACTCCGTCCATCGGCGTCGAGCAGCCGGGATGCGTCACCTACGAACCGGCGTTCGCCATCGACGTCGAGTGGTCGCTGCTGGCGAGCCTGGCCCTGCTGGGCAAGCCGGGTGGGAGCTCGGCGTACCTGCGGCTGTCCACCCGGCCCGTCGAGCAGTCCCTCGCCGCTGTTCCGACCGACCCGGCGGCCCGGGAGCGCCGACGCAAGCAGGTCGTCGCCGGCGGGTACGTGCTGCGCCGCTCCCCCGAGGCGCGCGTGACCATCGCGTCGATGGGCGCGACGATGACCGAAGCGCTCGCCGCGGCCGACCGCCTGCGCCAGATCGGCATCGAAGCCGACGTCGTGTGCGTGACCAGCCCGGGCTTGCTCTTCGAAGCCCTGCGCGCACGGCAGGGGCGCTCGGAGCACCCGAGCTGGATCCTCGACCAGATCTTCCCGGCGTCCGCGGCGAAACCGCTGGTCACCGTGCTCGACGGCCACCCGCACACGCTCGCCTTCCTGGCGACGATCAACCAGGTGCCCAGCCGCACCCTCGGTGTGACCGGCTTCGGCCAGTCCGGAAGCCTCGAAGACGTCTACCGCCACCACGGCATCGACACCGACAGCATCATCCACGCAGCCCTCGACCTCGTGGACTGACCACCGAACGCTCAGGAGAAGGCGTAGGTGAGGGTCAGGACTTCGGGGCGGGCTTCGGTGGCGCGACCGGACAGTCCGGCGAGTTCGCCCGTGCCCGAGTGCGGGACCACGGTGCCGAAGGTGCTCTGGTCGTCGCCGTCGGCCAGACCTCCGTGCTGGATCACGAAAGTGCCCTGGCGGCCTTCGAGGGTCCCGGTGATGAGCTCGGATGCGACGTAGCCGGCACCTGCGGTGCCCTGCGCGGTGAGCACCTCGGCGACCCCGGTTCCTTCCAGCGCTCCCCGGTAGGTCTTGCGGATGAGGATCCTGGTCAGCTTCGGGCCCTCGTCCGGCTCGTGGTGCGGTTGCTCGTCCCAGCTGTCGATGTCGAACTCCGCCTGGATCGTTCGGGGCGCGGGTTCGGTGCTCCACTCGACCAGTTGCAGCACGACGCCGTTGGGGTCGGTGACCTGGAAGAGCCGTTCGCCCCAGAGTTCCTCGCGCAGCGGCATGGTGATGTTGGCGCCTGCGGTGCGCAGGCGTTCCTGCTCTTCCTCGATCCCGGTCACCGTGAAGGCCAGGATCAGGCCGGACGCGCGCTGGTCGCGCTGGGCTTCGGGCAGGATGTCGGTCCCGCGTTGCAGCAGCACTACGTCGGCCGCTGCGCCGTCGCGGGTCAGCGAGACGAATCCCTCGGCGGCGTGCGCTTGTTCGTAGCCGAAGTGGGTGGTGAGGAAGTCGCGGGAAGCGGCCACGTCGTCGACGGTGAGCGAGGTGGTGGTTGCGGTGATGTTCAAGGTCGTTCCTCCGTCAGGGGGTGATGCGGGCGAGGGCACCGTGTTCCAGTGCCGTCCACAGTGCACTGTCGGGGCCGAGGGCGATGCCGTGCGGCTCGGAGCCGGGGGTGGGCAGGTCGTGGGTAGCGATCGCGCCGTCGGTGGTGATGGAGCCGACCCGGTTGCCGCCCCACTCGGTGAACCACAGCGCGCTGTCGCCGCCGGGAGCGATGGCGTGCGGGCGGCTGGTCCGGTCCGGCAGCGGGAATTCCGCCACCTGGCCGTCGACGGTGATCCGGCCGATCTGCCCGGCGGCGATCTCGACGAACCACAGCGCTCCGTCCGGCCCGGCGGCGATCCCGACCGGTGCGGCCGCTTCGGTCGGGATCGGGTGGACGGTGACCGCACCGTCCTGTCCGATCCGGCCGATCGCGTTGGCCTGGTTCAGGGTGAACCACATCCCGCCGTCGGGTCCGGCGGTGATCGCGGACGGGAACGCACCGGTCGTCGGGAGCGGGAACTCCGCCACCTCGCCGTCGGTGGTGATCCGCCCGATGCGGTCGGCGGCGGTCTCGGTGAACCACAACGCGCCGTCGGAGCCTGCAGCGATGCCGTACGGCCCGCACTCCGGCAGCGGGAACTCGGTGACCGCACCGCCGGTGGTGATCCGGCCGATCCGGTGCGCCTTGTACTCGGTGAACCACAAAGCACCGTCCGGCCCGGCGACGATGATCGTCGGCCCGGACTCCGGATCCAGCTGGTAGCTGGTCGGCTGCTCGCCGGGGACGAGCCGCCCGATCTGGCCACTGTGGACGAGCGTGTACCACAGGGCGCCGTCGAAGCCGGTGGTGATCGCGTACGGGCCGTTGCCGGGCACGGCGTGTTCCTCAACTGCGGTCATCGGATCCCCTCCGCGATGCGGGCGATGTCGGCCGGGGTCCCGGCCATGATGGTGCGGGCGTGTTCGGTGACCAGCTCGACCGGCCAGTCCCACCAGGCGGCGCGCAACAGCCAGTCGACGTCGGCGTCGGCGAAGCGCTGCCGGATCACGCGCGCCGGGTTGCCGCCGACGATCGCGTACGGCGGCACGTCGGCGGTGACCACCGCTCCCGCGGCGATGATGGCGCCGTCCCCGATCGTCACGCCGGGCATCACCGTGGCCCGGTAGCCGAACCAGACGTCGTTGCCGACCGCGGTGTCACCCCGGCTGGGCATGCCGGTGACGATGTCGAGCGTCTTCTCCGCCCACTCGCCGCCGAACATGGTGAACGGGAAGGTGGACACGCCCATCGTCGGATGCTCGGCGCCCGCCATCAGGAACCGGGTGCCGGCGGCGATCGCGCAGTACTTGCCGATGGTCAGCCGTTCCGGCCCGTAGGCGTAGAGCACGTTGCGGTGCTCGAACTCGGTCGCACCGTCCGGATCGTCGTAGTAGGTGTACTCGCCCACCGCGATCTTCGGTGAGCTGATCAGCGGTTTGAGGAACACCACCCGCTCGTGCGCGGGCAGCGGGTGGCGGGTCATCGGGTCAGGTGCCAACGTGCAACTCCTGGTTCGGGTGCGGGAACGGGGTCGAGGAAGCCGTAAACGCGGCGCAGGCGGGCGTGCTCGGTGACCAGGACGGCAAACCCGATGATCACGGGCGGACCGTCGACCGGCGCGAGCTCCCAGGTGAGGCGCGCGATGTGGTGGTGGCCGTCGACGCTGCCCGCCAGCCGGTACACCAGGTCCGGGAACTGCCGTTGGGCCGTGGCCACCACGTCCTCGACGGCGTCGCGGCCCTCGGCCGTCACGATCGGGTCGACGTAGCCGGCGTCCTCGGCCCAGAGCTCCCGGACGAGCACCCGGCGTCTGACCGGATCGCGCTCGTTCCACGTGGCCAGGTACCGCCTGGCCACCTCGTCGAGATCGGACATCGCCCCTCCTGCCGCTGTGCTCGGTGATCACGCTACGGCCGGGGACCGGGTGCGGAATCCGTCACAGCCAGGCAATCCGGCCCGGGATCGCCGGTCGGGTTAAGTACTGTCACCGGGTGTTGCGCGGACGGGATGCCGAGATATCGGTCATCGACCGGCTGCTGGCGGACTGCCGGGCCGGTCGCAGCGGGAGCCTGCTCATCACCGGGGAACCGGGCATCGAGGTCGGGTTCGGCTGG
>NZ_JBEOVY010000476.1:0-4770 GCF_040295745.1 Saccharopolyspora sp. NPDC002686 | reverse complement strand
GGCGTTTCGAGGTGAACGGTCCGTTCGCTCCGTTCCATCAGGTGCGGAGCTGGCCTGCGATGTCGGAGGCAGCGGTGAGCAGGATCAGGGCGGGGATCGTCGCCTGGGGGCGGAGGCGGTAGGTGCCCCGCTTGTCCTGCTCGACCAGGCCGCAGCCGGTCAGGCTCTTGAGGTGGTGGTAGAGCTGGCCGGTCGAGCTCAGGCCTGCCGCTTCTTGCAGGGCAGCGGTGTGCTGGGCGCCTGACTGCGCGAGCAGCCGCACGATCGCGGCGCGGGCCGGGTGGCCGAGAGCGGCGAGCACCTCGGTGCGCGGGCCGTCGGCCATGTCGAGGACCCAGGCCGGATCGGCGTTGATGCGCCACTCCAGCTCGACCGGTTCGACCAGGCTGCCCTGGTACTGCACGATCGAACCGCTGGGCTCGACGGGTTCGGTGCGCTGCGCGCCTTCCAGGGCTGCGACGCGCTGTTCGAGCGCCTCGAGCCGCTGCTGCAAGTCCTCCGCCACCGGATGAGCTTCCCTCAGCCCTCCATCGCTCGCGCAAGCCGGTCCCGCCATTCCGGCTGCTGCATCGCCAGCAGCAGCGGCAGGCCGGGATCGCCGCTGCCGACCTGGTCCGGCGAGATGTCGCCGTGCGCGAGCAGCGCGCCGGACGCGATGGTTCCGTCCGCGCGGCGGACGGTGAGCCCGCAGGTCAGGACGCCGGGCAGGCTGCCGCCCTTCATGCCGATCCCGACGACTCCCGGCGGCAGGTGAGCGCTGAGCGGTGCTTCGAGGTGAGTGCGCGCTACCGCCGCGGCTTCGCTCGAGGAGCCGGCGATGGCGCGGTGCAGCGAGGCGAGTTGCGCTGCCGTCGCCGACATCGTCCGGTCGGCCCAGGTGGTCTGCTGCTGGTACGGGGGAAGGCCGTCCTGCATGAGTTCGTCCAGCACGCGCTTCCGCAGGTCGGGGTCGGTGCTGAAGCGGCGCTCCAGCTGGTAGCCCCAGGCTCGGCGGGCCGGGACGGGCAGCTGGGCGGGCGGGGCGAACTCCGGCAGCAGGAACAGGTACTCCGCGCACATCGAGCGGATGTCGGGTCGCGGCCAGCCGCCCGCTGCCGCCGCCTCGTGCAGCGCGGCCTCGCCGAGGCGGGAGCGGATGAAGTCCGGGGCCGCGGAGTCGCTGAAGGTGATCATCGCCGAGACCAGGTCGTCGAGCGCCACCCGGTGTTCGGGGTCCGCCGCGTACAAGCCCGTCGAGTCGGTAGGGATGTTCAGGTGCTTGAGGGCGTTCGCGTGCGCGAGGCCGTCGGTCGGCAGGTAGAAGCTCTCCCAGTCGCCGACGCGGATCTGCTCCGCGGGATCCAGGCGGCCTTCGGTGACGGCCGTGGCGTAGGCGGCGAGGTGGACGACCTTGATCGCCGAGGCGAGCGGTTGCGCGGCGTGCGGGCGGTGCAGCAGCCGGTTTCCGCGGCCGTCGTCGAGGACCAGGCCGAGCTGGTCGCGGTGCGCGCTGATCCAGGTCAGCCAGCCTTCCGGGGTCGCCAGGTCGGGCGCGGGTTCGGCCAGTGCGCTGGGCGCGACGAACAGCAGCGGTGTCGCCGCTGCGGTGGCGGCGAGCAAGCGACGGCGGGACAGCAGCATGGTCCACTCCTCTAGTAGTCCGTAATTCCGGAATACTAGAGGAGTGGAGTTTCAGTCGGTCAGCGCAGGCTCGGATCCAGCGAGAGCGTCACGCCGGCCGCGGCGGCCTCCGGGCGCGGGATGTCCCGCTCGGTGATCGGCAGGCGGCCGTCCAGCGCGTCCAGCACACCCTGCTGGACCAGGTCGAACGCCTCGGAGGTCGGCACGTCCCGGCCGAGCTCGGCGGACAGCGAGGTGGTGCCGGCGTCGCTGATCCCGCATGGCACGATCCGGTCGAACGAGCTCAGATCGGCGTTGCAGTTCAGCTCCAGGCCGTGCATCGTGATGCCGCGCTGCACCCGGATGCCGATGGCCGCGATCTTGCGCTCCGGTCGGCCGTCCCCGGCGGGCAGCCAGACACCGCTGCGGCCCTCGACCCGGCCCGCCTGCAGGCCGAACTGGTCGCACACCCAGATCAGGCCCTGCTCGATCCGCCGCACGTAGTCGACGACGTCGATCGGGTCGGTCAGCTTCAGGATCGGGTAGCCGACGATCTGCCCCGGACCGTGCCAGGTGATCTTGCCGCCGCGGTCGACGTCGATCACCGGGGTGCCGTCGGTGGGGCGGTCCTCCGGCGAGGTCCGCTTGCCCGCGGTGTAGACCGACGGGTGCTCCAGCAGCAGCAGGGTGTCCGGGTTGCGCCCCTCGTCCCGGCCGCTCGCCAGCTCGCGCTGCACGTCCCAGGCTTCGAGGTAATCGATGGTTCCCAGGTGGCGCACTTCAACGGGGTCCGAAGAGGCGCGGCACGAAGAATTCGCACGACTCACGCGCGCCAGGCTACGCCTGCCGGAACCGGGCGTCACCCGAAGGTGTCGGTGCGCCGAAACCGCCCGGTGCTACCCGACAACAGCGGCCAGCGCCGCGTTGATCGACGGGTGCTGGAAGCTGAAACCGTGCGACTCCAGCACGGTCGGCACGGCGCGCTGCCCCTTCAGCGCCTCGCCCGCGAACTCGCCGAGCACGATGCGCAACGCGAAGGACGGCACGACCCACGGCGCGGGGCGGCCGAGGGCTTCGGCGAACGCCTTGGTGAACTCCGCGTTGGTCACCGGTGCCGGCCCGGTGAGGTTGACCGGACCGGAGATGGCGGGGTTCTCCAGCACGAACTTGATCGCGGCCACCTCGTCGTCCAGCGAGATCCACGGCATGTACTGCGTGCCGTCGCCCAACCGGCCCCCGAGCATCAGCGAGAACACCGACCGCAGCGGTCCGAGCAGCCCGCCGGACGGGGAGAGCACCAGGCCGGTGCGCAGCAGCACCACCCGGACCCCGGCGTTCGCGGCAGGCTCGGTCGCCGCCTCCCAGCGCTTGCACATCTCGGCGAGGAAGTCGTCGCCCGGCGGGGCCGCCTCGGTCACCGGCTTCGGGCCCGCGTCGCCGTAGTAGCCCACCGCCGAGCCGTTGGCCAGCACCGGAACCCCGGCCTCGGCCACCGCCTCGGCGAGCACCGCGGTCGGGCGGAGGCGGGAGCGGACCAGCAGCCGCTTGCGCTCCGGCGTCCACCGCTTGTCGCCGACGCCCGCGCCGCACAGGTTCACCACCGCGTCCGCGCCGTCCAGCGCATCGGCGTCCAGCTTCCCGGTCTCGGGGTCCCAGCCCCGCTCGTCCGGGGCGGTCGGCAGGCGCCGCACCAACCGGACGACCTCGTGATCAGCTGCCCGCAACCCGGCGACCAGGGAAGTGCCGATCAGGCCGGACGAACCGGCAACAACCACCCGCATACCGCGAATCGTCCCGCACTCCCAAGCCCGAAGCGAGCGGTTCGGGCAGAACGGCGAACGGCCGCCCACCAAGAGGTGAGCGGCCGTTCGCCTTGCGTGGCTCAGAGGCCGAGGTCGGCCTCGAAGGCGCCCTCTTCCAGACGCTGCTTCAGCGTGGTCAGGAAGCGGGCGGCGTCCGCACCGTCCACCAGGCGGTGGTCGTAGGACAGCGCCAGGTAGACCATCGAGCGGATCGCGATGGTGTCGCCGCCGTTCTCGTCGGCGACCACGACCGGGCGCTTGACGACCGAGCCGGTGCCGAGCATGCCCACCTGCGGCGGGTTCAGGATCGGCGTGTCGAACAGCGCACCGCGGCTGCCGGTGTTGGTGATGGTGAAGGTGCCGCCGGACAGCTCGTCGGGCTTGATCTTGTTGTTGCGGGTCCGCGCCGCCAGGTCGGCGATCTTGCGGGCCAGCCCACCGAGGTTGAGGTCACCGGCGTCGTGGATCACCGGCGAGACCAGGCCGCGCTCGGTGTCCACTGCGACCGAGAGGTGCTCGGCGCCGTGGTAGGTGACTTCCTTGGTGTCGTCGTTGATCGAGGCGTTCAGCTTCGGGTGCAGCTTCAGCGCCTCGGCCGCCGCCTTCGCGAAGAACGGCAGGAACGACAGCTTGACGCCCTCGGCCGCCTCGAAGTTGGCCTTGGCGCGGTCGCGCAGCCGGGCGATGCGGGTCACGTCGACCTCGATCACCGTGGTCAGCTGCGCAGCGGTCTGCAGCGACTCCACCATGCGGCGGGCCAGCAGCTGCCGCAGGCGCGACATCTTCTGCGTGGTGCCGCGCAGCGCCTGGGCCTCCTCCGACGGCTCCACCAGCGAAGCGCTCGGCGCAGCAGCGGCCGGGGCGGCGGCGTGGGCCGGGGCGGACTTCTTGGCATCGATGGCGGCCTGGACGTCCTGCTTGCGGATCCGTCCGCCGACACCGCTGCCCTTGATCGCGGACAGGTCGATGCCGTGCTCGTTGGCCAGCTTGCGCACCAGCGGCGTCACGTACGGCGCGGCGCCGGACGGCGCAGCCTCGGCGGGAGCCGGAGCGGCCGGGGCCGGAGCAGCGGGGGCCGGAGCCGGAGCGGGCGCCGGAGGCGCGGGCGGGGCGGCCGGAGCGGGGGCCGGAGCCGTGGGAGCGGCGGCCTGGGGCTCGGGGGCCGGCGGAGCCGGGGCAGCGGCGGGAGCCGCGGCGGCGGAGCCGATGACGGCGAGCTTGGCGCCGACCTCGATGGTGTCGTCCTCGTTCGCGGTGATCTCCAGCAGGGTGCCGGCCACCGGGGACGGGATCTCGGTGTCGACCTTGTCGGTGGAGACCTCGAGCAGCGGCTCGTCGACCTCGACGGTCTCGCCGACCTGCTTGAGCC
>NZ_JBEOVY010000475.1:0-4820 GCF_040295745.1 Saccharopolyspora sp. NPDC002686 | reverse complement strand
ACGTCAGGACGGACAGGTCGCGGTGCGGATCTCCGGAGACCACCAGCGCATCGCCCCGGAAGCCCGGCGCCAGCCGCCCCGCTTCGCGCTCGATGCCCAGCAGCGCCGCAGCCGACGTCGTCGCCGTGCGGATCGCGTCGAGCTCCGGCAGGCCCGCCTCGTGCATCAGCTGCACCTCGCGGCCGATCGGGTCGACCTCACCGCCGGAGGAGTCGGTCCCGGCGGCCAGCGGGACGCCCAGCTCGTGGGCTGCTCGCACCGCGGCCTGGAGGGTCGGCAGGTAGGTGCGGCCGCGCTCGTCCAGGACCGGGTTCGGGTTGCCGATCATCCCGGCGATCGCCGTCATCGTGGGTGTGAAGAAGGTGTTCCGGCGGAGCATCTCGTGCAGGGTCTTCTCGCCGACGAACACGCCGTGCTCCAGCGAGCGGATGCCCGCGGTCACCGCGTCGTGGCAGCCCTTCTCGCTGTAGCTGTGGCACAGCACGCCCTTGCCGCCCCGGCGTGCCGCGGCGACCACCTCGGAGAGCTGCTCGTAGGAGTACACCTGGGTCTGCGGGTCCTGCTCGGGCAGCCCGGCCCGCTCGTTGACCCGCGTCTTGATGACGTCGGCGCCCCGGGCGAGGTTCACCTCGACGACGCGGCGCAGCGCCTCCGGCGAGCGGACGCCGTCGGCGAGCCGGGCCAGCGGCGTGAGGTCGGGGTCGGCCAGGACGGTGTCACCGAGGTCCGGGGTGACGAAGACACCCGCCGCCTTCAGCTCGGGCGCCAGCTCGGGCACCTGGCGGGCCAGCTCGCGCACGGCGATGTCCTGGTAGAAGTTCGTCGACCCGCTGCGGGCGCTGGTGGCGCCCTGGCGGACGGCGGCGCGCGCCTCGTCGGCGGTGTTGAGGTGGATGTGCGCGTCGACCAACCCCGGCAGCACCCAGCGCCCTTGGGCGTCGAGGCGGGTCGCATCCGCCGGCACCTCGACGCCGTCGCGGGGTCCGGCTGCGCGCACGACGCCGTTGCGGATCACGACCACGCTGTTCTCGACGACCGCACCGGTCGCCGGGTCGAGCAGCGTGCCGCCGTCGATGACCAGATCCCCCGCGGCCGGACCGGGCTTCGGCGCAGCGCTGGCCGAACGGGGCGCGGCTGCGACCGCGGCGGTCCCGGCCAGCACCGCTGCTGCGGTGAGCACACCTCGGCGGGTGAGGTGGCTGGCGGGCGGCGGAGCGGGGTCAACGCACATTACGAGCTCCTCGATGTCCAAGTTTGCGATGTTCTGTATACCAAATTGGGTAGAAGATACCCGCCGCCCAGGCGGGCATCTCAGCCACTCCAACCGGGCTGATCGTTTTGGTATACCGAGGCGCGAAGCGTGCGCAAGATGGCCGGTTCAGCCGCGCGTCTCGCCGGCCAGACTCCGCGGGCAATCCCGCACCACTTGAGCCCGGATCGTGGACATCCCGGACCGGCGGGGTCCACCATCTGGACAGGCGGCCGTTCCTGAAGCCCCGGATCAACCGCCCCGACAGCGCCGAGCCGCCGTTCGCGGAACCTCTTGACGAGCCCTGAGAAGCGGTCTAGCGTTTTCAAATCACGACGTATACTTCCATAATTCGAAATAAAACTTTCGTCGGCGACCCCGGCGACTGAAGCGCTCCCTCTGCGCCGCGGGGTTTCGCGGAAGCCCCGGTCGCATCCACCACCGGAGAACCCCATGTCCTCATCGAGCGATCCCGGCACAGCTCGAACACCAGGACGCGGGCAGAGCGCTGAGCGAGATCCCGCACCACAGCCCACATCCGATGCCCGGCACCAGACAAGGAAGTCGACAGTTGCGCACAGGACGCCTGGAGGTGGCCCGATGACCGCCATGGAAAAAGGGGCCGATGTGGACGCCTCCACCAGCACGACGAGTTCCCGGCTGTACACCTACGACCTCGCTCCCACCCAGAAGGAAGGGCGGCGGTGGGGCGCTTACAACGTCTTCACCCTCTGGGGCAACGACGTCCACAGCCTCGGCAACTACGCCTTCGCGATCGGGCTCTTCGCGATCGGGTTGAACGTGTGGGGCATCCTGGCGGCCTTCCTGCTCGCGTCGCTGCTGCTCTTCCTGCTGCTGACGCTCTCCGGCTACATGGGGCACAAGACCGGCGTGCCGTTCCCGGTCATGAGCCGCATCGCGTTCGGCACCAAGGGCGCGCAGATCCCGGCCGCGGTGCGCGGCCTGGTCGCCATCGCCTGGTTCGGCATCCAGACCTACCTCGCCTCCGAGGTGCTGAGCACCTTGCTGGTGGCGATGTTCCCGTCGCTGGAGTCGCTGAAGGCCCAGTCGGTGCTCGGGCTGCCGCTGCTCGGCTGGATCACCTTCCTGTCCCTGTGGGTCGTCCAGGTCCTCATCGCCAGCTACGGCATGCACGTCATCCGCAGGTACATGGCGATCGCCGCGCCGACCACGCTCATCACGATGCTCGCGCTGGCGATCTGGATGTTCATCCGCGCCGGCGGCTCGATCTCGCTGTCCACCTCGCAGCCGCTGGTCGGCACCGACATGTGGTTGCACGTCCTGGAGGGCGCCGCGCTCTGGGTGGTCATCTACGGCACCTTCGTGCTGAACTTCTGCGACTTCACCCGCTCCGCCAAGAGCCGCCAGTCGATCATCCGCGGCAACCTGATCGGCATCCCGGTGAACATGCTGTTCTTCGCCGTCATCGTGGTGGTGCTCAGCGGTGCGCAGTTCAAGCTGGACGGCAAGATCATCACCAGCCCGACCGACATCGTGCAGACCATCCCGAACATGGTGCTGCTGGCCGCCGCGTCGATCGCGCTCATCGTGCTGACCATCGCGGTGAACCTGCTGGCCAACTTCGTGGCGCCGATCTACGTGCTGGTGAACCTCTTCCCGCGGCACCTGAACTTCCGCAGGGCCGCGCTGGTCAGCGCCATCATCGGCCTGATCATCCTGCCGTGGAACCTCTACAACAGCCCGGTCGTGGTGAACTACTTCCTGGGCGGTCTCGGCGCGCTGCTCGGCCCGCTGTTCGGCGTGATCATGGCCGACTACTGGCTGATCCGCAGGACCCGGGTCAACGTGCCGGAGCTCTACAGCGAGGACGAGAACGGCGAGTACCACTACCGCGGCGGCTACAACCCGAAGGCCGTCGGAGCGTTCATCCCCGCCGCGGCGATCGCCGTCATCGTGGCGCTGGTGCCGGTGTTCGGCGCGGCTTCCGGGTTCTCCTGGTTCATCGGCGCGATCCTGGGCGCGATCATCTACGCCGTGATCGCCGACCGCAAGCCCGATGCGACCGATGTGGACGGTGAATCGATCGCCGTGGCCGCCGAGTGAACCACCGACCGGGCCCGCTGCGGGCGGGCCCGGTCGCCCGCCCGCACCACCACGCAACACGAGTCCGGGGACGAGTTCCCCGAAAGAGGTCCAACAATGCGCATTCTGGTCGCGAACGTCAACACCACTGCGAGCATCACCGAGTCCATCGGTGCGCAAGCAGCGGGTGCGGCGTCTCCCGGCACCGAGATCGTTCCCATCACGCCGTCCTTCGGCGCGGAGTCGGTCGAGGGCAACTACGAGAGCTACCTCGCCGCGATCGCCGTGATGGAGACCGTTCGGGCCTACCCCGAGCCGTTCGACGCGATCATCCAGGCCGGCTACGGCGAGCACGGCCGGGAAGGGCTGCAGGAGCTGTTCGACGTCCCGGTCGTCGACATCACCGAGGCCGCCGCAAGCACGGCCCAGTTCCTCGGCCGCACCTACTCGGTGGTGACCAGCCTGGACCGGACGGTCCCGCTGATCGAGGAGCGCCTGCACGCCGCGGGGCTCAGCGCGCGGTGCGCGTCGGTGCGCGCGAGCGGCATGCCGGTCCTGGAGCTGGAGCGCGATCCGGGTGCCGCGGTGGACGCCATCGCCGAGCAGGCGGCGCGTGCCGTCGAGGACGACCGCGCGGAGGTCATCTGCTTGGGGTGCGGTGGCATGTCCGGGCTGACCGAGCGCGTGGTGGAGCGGACCGGTGTGCCCGTCGTGGACGGGGTGACCGCGGCGGTGACCGTCGCCGAGTCGCTCGTGCGCCTGGGCCTGACCACGTCCAAGGTCCGCACCTACGCCTCCCCGCGGCCGAAGAAGATGCTCAACTGGCCGCCTGTGCTGGGCTGACGTCGACGAGAAATGGTATACCAAAGGTGCTACGGTCGAGGCCATGAGTGAACAGCAGAACCTCAGCGCGCAGGACCGGGTGCACCTGCGGCGCTGCGTCGACCTCGCCCGCGAAGCGCTGGACGACGGTGACGAGCCGTTCGGCTCCCTGCTCGTCGACGCCCGCGGCGCGGTGCGCTTCGAGGACCGCAACCGGGTCCAGGGCGGCGACGCCACCCGGCACCCCGAGTTCGAGATCGCGCGCTGGGCGGCCGAGCACCTCTCCCCCGCCGAGCGCCGCGAGAGCACCGTCTACACCTCCGGCGAGCACTGCGCGATGTGCAGCGCCGCGCACGCCTGGGTCGGGCTCGACCGCATCGTCTACGCGACGAGCACCGAGCAGCTGACCTCGTGGCACCGCGAGTGGGGACTGCCCGCCGGTCCGGTCGCGCCGCTGGCGATCAACGCGATCGCCCCGGGCGTCCCGGTCGCCGGACCGGACCCGGAGCTGGCCGACGAGGTCCGCGGCCTGCACGCCCGGCTGCACGGCGTCGAGCAGGGCTAGGTGCCGTTCCGCGGTCACGCGACCTGGTCGATTCCGGCGTCGAGCAAGCGCTCGCGCTTCTCCCGCCGGACCCGCATCTGCTCCGGTAGGTCGTCGACGGCGTCATCGCTGGTTGCCGGG
>NZ_JBEOVY010000474.1:0-4822 GCF_040295745.1 Saccharopolyspora sp. NPDC002686 | reverse complement strand
TCGTTCTTCCACTCGTCCGGATTCGCCGCCATCGCGTCGGTGAGCGCCCAGAACATGTTGCGCCACCCGATCACTTCGCCCACGCGGGTCTGGACGCAGTTTCAATTGAAACTGCGTTCAGCCGCGACTGAAACGGGACGTTCGTTGAGGAGCACGTGATGGGTCCGCTGGGCGCGTTGCCGCGGTTGTCGGCATCGGCTCGCCGCGCGCTGGTCGTCGCCGGGCTGCTGTCGGTCGGCAACGCCGTCGCGCTGATCGTGCAGGCCTGGGCGTTGGGCAGCGCTCTGGCGGCGGTGGTGACGCGCGGGGTCGAGCCGAGCGAGATCAGCCGCTACCTGGTCGTGCTGGCTGTGGCGGTGGTGGCGCGCGCGGTGCTGGGCTGGGCGACCGAGTCGGTGTCGGCGCGGGCCGCCGCGGGCGCGAAGGAAGAACTGCGCGGCCTGATGCTGGATTCCGCGCTGCGCCGCGGCCCGGAGTGGATCCAGCGCCGCGGCTCCGCGGAGCTGACCGCGCTGGCCACCAAGGGCCTCGACGCGCTCGACGCGTACTTCACCAAGTACCTGCCCGCGCTGGTGACCGCGGCCGTGGTGCCGCCGCTGGTCGGGGCCTGGATCCTGTGGTCCGACTGGGTTTCCGCGCTGGTCATCCTGATCACGGTGCCGCTGATCCCGCTGTTCGCCTGGCTGGTCGGCAAGTACACCGAGCAGCGCACGTCTAAGGCGGCCGACGCGGTGCAGCGGTTGTCCGGGCAGCTGCTGGAGCTGATCCGCGCGCTGCCGGTGCTGACCGCGTTCGGCCGGGCGCAGGCGCAGGGCGAGGTGGTCGGCCGGGTCAGCGACTCGCATCGCCGCACCACGGTCGCCACGCTGCGCGTCGCGTTCTTGTCCGCGTTGGTGCTGGAGCTGCTCTCGTCGCTGTCGGTGGCGATGGTGGCGGTGGGCATCGGCCTGCGCCTGGTCTCCGGCGACCTCGACCTGGCCACCGGCCTGCTGGTGCTGGTCCTCGCGCCGGAGTGCTACCTCCCGCTGCGCGCGGCGGGCGCGGCGCACCACGCCAGCGAGGACGGCGTGGAAGCCGTCCGCCGCGTCGACGAGATCGTCAGCGAGCCGGGGCCGAGCGAACGGACCGTTGACCTCGTCGAGCGGAGTGAACGGTCCGTTCGCTCCGAAACCGGCCTGCGGGTCGCCGGGCTGCGGGTGCGGCGGCGGGACGGGTTCGCCCCGGACGGGTTGAGCTTCACCGCGCGGCCGGGCGAGATCGTGCGGCTGGAGGGCTTCGACGGCATCGGCCCCAGCGGCAGCGGGAAGTCCACCACGATGGCGGTGCTGCTCGGGTTCGCCGAACCGGAGAGCGGCACGATCACCTGCGACGGCGTGGACATCGCGGACCTTGCGCCGGGGGAGTGGCGTCGCCGCATCGCCTGGGTGCCGCAGCGCCCGACGTTCACCGGCGGCACGGTCGCGGACGAACTCGCCGTCGCCACCGCCGACCAACCGGACCTCTCGGTGCACGTCGACGAAGCCCTGTCCGCCGCGGCAGCGGCGCACCTGCGCGACCGCCGCACCGACGAACTGTCCACAGGGGAGCGTCAACGGGTCGCGGTGGCCCGCGCCCTGCTCCGGCTGCGCGGCGAGGCGACGATCCTGCTGCTCGACGAACCCACCGCGCACCTCGACACCGCCACCGCGCACCAAGTCAATGCAGCGATCCGCCGCGCAGCCGACGACGGCGCCACCGTGGTGCTCGCCAGCCACCGGCCGGAAGCCGCGGCTGAGCTGGCCGAGCCGGTGCTCGCGGCGGCCCCGGCAGCAGCCCCCGACCTGCCCGAAGCGCGCGGTCGCCTCCGCGACCTCCTGTCGCCGCGGCTGCTCGTCGGCACCGGCCTCGGCGCGCTGTCGCTGCTCTCGGGCCTCGCGCTGACCGCGACCTCGGCCTGGCTGATCGCCCGCGCTTCGCAGCAGCCGCCGATCCTGACGCTGTCCGTCGCGGTCGTCGGCGTCCGCACCTTCGCGCTCTCGCGCGCGGTGCTGCGCTACGTCGAGCGCCTGGTCACGCACGACGCCGCGTTCCGGCTGTCCGGTCGCCTGCGACGGCAGCTGTGGGACGCGCTGGTGCGGCTCGGGCCGGTGCGAAGTGCCGGACTCCGCCGCGGCGAAGGCGTCGCTCGGCTCGTCGACGACGTCGACGCGGTCCGCGACCTGGTGCCGCGCGTGATCTTCCCGCCGATGGTGGCCGTGGTCGTGATGATCGGTGCGGTCGTGGTGCAGGCGCTGGTGCTGCCGGAGGCCGGGCTGCTGCTCGCCGTGGTGCTCCTCGTGGCCTGCATCGCGAGCCCGCTCGCCGCGGTCGCTGCGGAGCGCCGCGCGACGACTGCCGTCGCTGAGGGACGGCGGAAGGTCTCCGCGCGGGTCCTGGGACTTCTCGACGGCGCGGCGGAACTGCTCGCCTTCGGCGCGCACGCCGAACAGCGCGCGGAACTGGCTGCCGAGGACGACCGGCTGGCAGCGCGGGCGCGACGCGCGGCTTTCGGCGCGGGAGCGGCGACTGCGATGATCGTCCTGCTCATCGGCGTGGCGGTGCTCGGCGGAGCTTGGCTCGGAGCGGCGGCGGTGGCCGAAGGACGACTGGCGCCGGAGCTGGCGCCGCTGCTCGGCCTCGTACCGCTTGCGGTGGCGGAGGCCGTGGCGCTGCTGCCTCCGGCTGCGCAGCAGTGGCGGTCGCTGCGATCCGCGCAGGACCGCCTCGCTCCGCTGCTCGCGGTCGAAGCACCTTCCGGCGGGACGAACGCCTCAACCGAAATCGAGCTCTCCGACGTCGACGTGCGCTGGCCCGGCGCTCCGGAACCTGCGCTGCGAGGCGTTGACCTGCACGTCCCGGCTGGTTCCCACGTGGCGATCGTCGGGCCGTCCGGTGGTGGCAAGTCGACGTTCCTGGCCCTGCTGCTGGGTTTCCTCGACGCCGAGCGCGGCGAAGCGCGTGTGCCGCGGCGGATCGCCTGGTGCCCGCAGGAACCGCAGCTGGTGTCGACGACGGTGCGCGAGAACCTGCGGCTGGCCGCGCCGAAGGCCGGCGACGACGAGCTCGTCGAGATCCTCGAGGTCGCCGGCCTGCCGGACTGGACCGACCGCTTGGACACCAAGGTCGGTGGCACGGCGATGTCCGGCGGCGAAGCGCAGCGCCTCGCGCTCGCCCGCGCGCTGCTGGTGCGGGACGCGGATCTGGTGCTGCTCGACGAACCGACGGCGCACCTGGACGTCCCGACGGCCGAAGCGCTCCTGGACCGCCTGGAGCGGGCGCTGCGGGGACGCACGGTCGTGCACGTGACGCACCGCTGGTCGGAAGCCGAACGCGCCGACGTCGTCCTGCGCGTGGACGGCGGCGGGCTCACCGCCGTCCGGAACCCCACGTCGTCGCGGTCCCCGGCGGCGCGGTAGGAATCCCCTTCATGATCATCAAGGGCACTGCCTGTGACCTGCGTCGTCAGGAGGAGCGAGCGCCAGGTGAGGAGCTATAGCCTCGTGCACGACATGGATTCCTCCCTCGCCCGGCGAATGCTGGCGGCATCGACCGAGATCACCCGCGCGGCGCTGTCCGCGGAGGATCCCGACGCGGTGCTCCCGCTGGTGGTCCGCCGCGCCGCCGAACTCGCCGAGGCCGACCTCGGCATCGTCACCGTCCGCGCCGACGACGGCCGCCTGACGGTCGAGGCCGCCTACGGCGCGCCGTCCGCGATCGGTCCGCTCGGCGACCCGGTCGGCACCGTCCTGTCCTCGCGGTCGGCTGCGGCGCGCGTGGCCCGCAGCGGTGTTCCGGTTGTCGTGGACGACCTCATCGACGATCCGCTCACGGCCCCGTACGTCCCCGCTGAGCTGCGGGTTTACGGTCCGTTCGCGGTCGCGCCGTTCGGCACCCGCGAGCGCCGGCTGGGCGCGCTGGCGGTGTACCGCAGGCGCGGTGCGAGCACATTCACGCGCGTCGCGGTAGACGTGCTGACCTCCTTCGCCGCGCAGGCCGGGCTGGCGCTGGTGCTCGCCGAGGGATCCACCGCGCGGCAGCGGATCGCGGTGTACCAGGAGCGCGAGCGCATCGCGCGCGACCTGCACGACGTGATCGTGCAGCGGCTCTACGCCACCGGCGTGCAGCTGGAGGTGCTGGAGCGGCGGCTGTCCGGCCAGCTCGCGCCCGCCGACGCGACCCGGCTGTCGGAGACGATGGAGCAGATCGACCAGGCCATCGCCGAGGTCCGGGCCACCGCCCGCACCTTGCGCTCCGCCGACCCGGAGCCTCCGCACCACGCGCCCGCGCTGGACGACTCGATGCGTTCCGAGGTGCAGATCGCCGGTGAGCTGCTGGGGCGGCCCCCGCAGCTGGAGATCGAGGGCGACCTGTCGGACGTGCCGGTCCAGGTGGCCGACCACGCCCGCGCGGCCCTGCGCGAAGCACTGTCCAATGTGGTCAGGCACGCGGGTGCGAAGTCGGTACTGGTTCGGGTGCGCCGCTCGGATGCCGGACTGCTGCTGCAAGTCGTCGACGACGGCTGCGGAATCCCCCGCGACGTGAGCAAGAGGGGCCTGCGGAACCTCGAAGAACGAGCGGTCGCCGCCGGAGGCCGCTGCGTGATCACCTCGTCCCCGGACAGCGGCACCACGGTCACCTGGGAAGTCCCCCTCACCGCCAAGACCTGACCCGGGATCCCCCGCACCCCAACGGGTTCCGGACCTCCGCCGCCGGCGGGGATCAAAGTTCAATGGAATTTCGACGTCCAATTTCCATTGAATTTGCGGAAGTTCTCCACAGGTGACCCGGGTTGTCCACAGGTCCC
>NZ_JBEOVY010000473.1:0-4828 GCF_040295745.1 Saccharopolyspora sp. NPDC002686 | reverse complement strand
CGTCAACCTGGTGCAGCGCGTCGGGCAGGACGCGGCTCGGGACCTGCTGGAGCAGTCCTTCGCGCAGTTCCAGGCAGACCGGTCGGTGGTGGGGCTGTCGCGGCGGGTGGAGCGCAACAACGAGGCGCTGGCCGGCTACGCCGAGTCGATGCACTGCCACCTCGGCGACTTCGACGAGTACTTCCAGCTGCGCCGCCGGATCTCGGAGCGGGAGAAGCACCTGGCCCGGCAGAACCGGCAGTCGCGGCGCGCGGAGGCGGCCAAGTCGCTGGAGAAGCTGCGCAAGGGCGACGTGATCGCGATCCCGGCCGGACGCCGGGAGGGGCTGGCGGTGGTCATCGACCCGGGGCTGGAGCCGATGGGCGAGCCGCGACCGCTGGTGGTCACCGAGGACCGCTGGTCGGGGCGGCTGTCGGTCGCCGACTTCACCTCGCCGGTGGAGCCGCTGGGCAAGCTCAAGCTGCCCAAGCACGTCGACACCCGGTCCCCGAAGTCCCGCCGCGACCTGGCCTCGACGCTGCGCAACACGGGGCTGTCGCCGTCCGGTGGTCGCGGCAGGCGGCGTTCGGACGCCACCGACGACGCGGAGCTGGCGGCGCTGCGGCGCGCGATGAAGGCGCACCCCTGCCACGGCTGCGACGAGCGGGAGGCCCACGCGCGCTGGGCGGAGCGCTACGAGCGGCTGCGCACGGAGAACGAGAACCTGCGGCGCAAGGTCTCCGCGACCACGCACTCGCTGGCCCGCGCCTTCGACAAGATCGTCGCACTGCTGACCGAACGCGACTACCTGCCCGCCGAGGCGGGGGAGGACAGCCAGGTCACCCAGCACGGGCGGCGGTTGTCCCGGCTCTACAGCGAGTCCGACCTGCTGGCCGCGGAGTGCTTGCGGGTCGGCACCTGGCGCGGGCTCGGCCCGGCCGAGCTGGCCGCGGTGGTGTCGTCGCTGGTGTACGAGTCGCGGCGCGAGGGGCTCGCCCCGCAGGTGCCGCACGGGTCGGTCAGCGACGCCCTGGAGGCCACCTGGCAGCTGTGGGCGGAGCTGGAGGACGACGAGCGGCGGCACAAGCTCAACCGCACGCGCGAGCCGGACGCGGGCTTCGCCTGGCCGGTGTTCCGCTGGGCGCGCGGTGAGTCGTTGGAGAAGGTGCTCACGGCGGCCGAGTCCAGCGGGCACGAGCTGTCGGCGGGCGACTTCGTGCGCTGGTGCCGCCAGGTCATCGACCTGCTGGACCAGATCCGCGAGGTGGTCGGGGTGTCCGACCCGGTGGGCGCGGCCGCGGCGAAGGCGGTCAGCGCGATCCGCCGCGGCGTGGTCGCGGCCGGTGCGGTCTGATCGGTCCCGTTGGCGCCGCCCGGCCGATTCGGGCGGTCGGGTGGTTGTGGTTGGATTTCCCCGCGGCGCGCGATCGTCGCGAGGAACTTCGTCCGGAGGTGCAGATGTCGTCCCCCTACGGCCCGCCCCAGCCGGGGGGCTACCCCCACTGGGGTCAGCAGCCCCCGAACGCCGGGATGCCGCAGGGCGGGGCGGGCTACCCGCAGCCGGGCTTCGCACCGCAGCCACCGCCGCAGCCGCCGCAGTACGGCTACGGGCAGCAGATCCCGCCGCCCTACCAGCAGCCGCACCAGCAGCCGGGCGGGCAGTTCCCGCAGCAGGGCGGTTTCGGTGCTCCGCCGCAGCGCAAGAAGCGCTCCGCGCTGCCGTGGGTGCTCGGCGGGGCCGGGCTGCTCGTGGTCGTCGTGGTGCTGGTGCTGGGCTTCGTCGTGCCGGGCTGGTTCGTGCGCTCGGTGTTCGACGCCTCCAGCGTCGAGAAGGGCGTCGAGCAGACGCTGAAGACCTCCTACGGGCTGCCCGGGGTCGGTTCGGTGTCCTGCCCGAGCGGGCAGGCGGTGCAGGTCGGCAACCGCTTCGACTGCCAGGTGCAGATCAACTCCCAGCCCAAGACCGTCACCGTGACCGTCAAGACCGACAAGGGCGTGTACGAGGTCGGCCACCCGAAGTGAAAAATCGGTCGCCCCGGAAGGGGATGATCGGGACAATCGCGGTGTGATCGAAGTACGCGCACTGGCGGAGGCGGAATTCCGGGCGAGCCATGACCTGTTCCGGCGGGCATTGCTGCTCCCACCGGTCAAGGACGAGGACTGGCCGCGGGGCAGCGGCCGCTACGAGCTCGGCCGGGTGCACGGGGCTTTCGACGGCGGCGAGCTGGCCGGCACGGCGATGGCCACGACCAACGAGCTCGCGGTGCCCGGCGGGCGGGTGCCGGCCGGTGCGGTGACCGGGGTCGGTGTGCGTGCGGACCGGACCCGGCGCGGGGTGCTGCGCGGGCTGATGCGGGCGCAGCTCGACGACGTGCGGCAGCGCGGCGAACCGGTGGCGATGCTGCACGCCTCGGAAGCCACCATCTACGAGCGGTTCGGCTACGGCGTGGCGAGCCGGCACCGGAAGGTCGAGCTCGAGCGCGCGAGGGTCGTGTTCCGCGAGGACGCGCCGCGGGGCGGCGAGGTGCGGGTCCTGGACTGGGAGGCGGCCGAACCGCTGCTGCCGGAGATCTACCAGCGGTGCGGGATCGACCGGCCGGGCCAGATCGGTCGGGACAAGGCGTGGTGGTCGGGGATGCGGCAGTACCTCGGCGACGGCTGCCTCATCGCGGTGCACACCGGCGAGGACGGCGTGGACGACGGCTTCGCGGTGTACGAGCCCAAGCGCGGTGAGCTCGCCGTGCTGGACGTCCACGACATGAAGACCGCCGATGCGACGGCGGCGGCGCAGCTGTGGCGGTTCCTGCTCGGTGTGGACCTGGTCGATCGCGTGGTGGGTCACGTCCGGCCGCTGGACGATCCGCTGGAGTGGTGGCTGACCGATCGCCGCCGGTGCGCGGTGACCGAGGTCGAGGACGACCTGTGGGTGCGCCTGGTGGACGTGCTCGCGGCGTTGCGGGCGCGGACGTTCGGCGCTGCGGAGCCGGTCGTGGTCGAGGTGCGGGACGAGTTCTTGCCGGACAACGCGGGGTGCTACCGCATCGGCCCGGACGGGGTCGAGCGGTCCACCGCTGAGCCGCAGCTCGGCCTCGACGTCGCGACGCTCGGCGCGCTGTACCTGGGTGATCAACTGATGTCGGCCCTGGTGGCGGCCGGTCGCGTCGAGGTGCGTGACCCGGCGGCGATCGCCGACGCCGACCGGCTTTTCGCCACGCTCGAAACTCCCTGGTGCGGAACCGGATTCTGACCTGACGGCGACGTTCCACCGGTGGACGCCTCGTCGGAGGTGGAACGTCGCCGCACGGGAAATCACCGCTGCTGCGCGTGTTGTGGCAGTAACTGCCCGAAAATGCTTGACGGAGAAGCAGTTGCTGCTCCGAGGTCTGCGCTTCCGGGTTGGTCGCGTCTGCTCCAGACGGAGCAGGGTTTCCTTTCCGGGTACGGACATTCGAGTGCTCTTCCGCTTCGCGCTCTCCCCTTTCCCGGTTCCTCCTGCTTTTACTACTCCGCACCACGGCGCGGGTTCGCCGCGTCGGACGGAGTCGTCGAGCGATGGCTCACCAGGAGGTCCGATGAGACGGAGCATTGGTACGGCGATCGCGGCGTTCGCCCTGATCGGGGCGAGCGCCATCCCAGCTCAAGCGGAATTCGACAGCGGCGCGGCGGGCCGCTACATCGTCGTCCTCAAGGACGGCGCGGATTCGAACCTGCTCTCCCGTCTGCACACCGACCAGCTCGGGGTGTCGGTCGACCACATCTACCGATCGGCGGTGTCGGGCTATTCGGCCGTCATGACCGAGTCCACCAAGAACCGGCTCGAGCGGGATCCGTCGGTGGCCTGGATCCAGCCGGACCGAGAGGTCCGGGCCACCGAGCAGACCACGCCGACCGGGGTGGACCGCGCCGACGCCGACCTGAGCGGGACGGCGGTCATCGACGGCAAGGACGATCGGGTCGACGTCGACGTGGCGGTGATCGACACCGGGGTCGACCTCGACCACCCGGACCTCAACGTCAACCGGGCAGGTGCGAAGAACTGCTCGCTGCTCGGGCTGAACCCGGACGACCGCAACGGCCACGGGAGCCACGTCGCAGGCACCATCGGCGCGCTGGACGACGGCCAGGGCGTGGTCGGCATGGCGCCGGGCGCCCGGATCTGGCCGGTGAAGGTGCTCAACGACGCAGGCGCGGGCAGCACGTCGGACGTGGTCTGCGGGATCGACTACGTGGCCGCGCACGCCGACGAGATCGAGGTCGCCAACATGAGCCTCGGCGGCGCCGGTTCGGATGACGGCAACTGCGGCAAGACCGACGGAGACGTCGAGCACCAGGCGATCTGCCGCGCGGTCTCGGCCGGCGTGACCTTCGTGGTGGCCGCGGGCAACGATGCCGCCGATGCGGCGCAGTCGACGCCGGCCGCCTACGACGAGGTGATCACCGCCAGCGCGTTGGCCGATTTCGACGGCAAACCAGGTGGTCTCGGGCAGTCGACCTGCCGCGCGGACCAGGACGACACCATCGCCGACTACTCCAACTTCGGCCCGGACGTCGACGTCATCGCACCGGGCACGTGCATCCTGTCGACCTGGAAGGGCGGCGGGTACAACACGATCTCGGGCACGTCGATGGCCAGCCCGCACGTGGCAGGCGCGGCGGCGCTGTACAAGGCGACGAACCCGGGAGCCAGTCCCGACCAGGTCAAGCAGGCGATCCGGCAGGCGGGCACCAAGGACTGGATCTGGCCGGCCCAGGATCCGGACGGCATCCAGGAACCGCTCCTGAACGTCGCCGACTTCTGATCCGGCGCTGACGGTCGTGAGTGCGTAACAGTGTTCGAACACTGTTACGC
>NZ_JBEOVY010000472.1:0-4828 GCF_040295745.1 Saccharopolyspora sp. NPDC002686 | reverse complement strand
GGTTTCGTGAGCACTTCGGAGCGCTATGGCACCCCAAAACACTCACGACACCGCGAACTCCCGCTGGATTGGGGGCGTTCGGCGGAACAGGTTCGCGCTCACGGCGGATGAGGTTCGCGACCGCGACGTGCTTCCGTGGAAGGGGGATCGCCGCCCCGTGCCGCAGGGAGGTCGCCGGTGACGACTCGTGCGCTCGTCAGTCAGCTGCAGTCCGCGATCTCCCACGCCGAGCGGATGGCCGCCACGCGTCCGCTGGCCGTGCCGCCAGCGGGTTCCGGTCTGAAGCCGGTGTTCGGCAACCGCGGTTTACCGGTCATCGGGCACACCGTCAGCGTGCTGACCGATCTGCTCGACTCTTCGCGCCGCCGGTACGAGGAATTCGGCCCGGTGTCGTGGGGTGTGACGCTCGGGGCCAAGGCGATCACCGTGATGGGGCCGGACGCGATCGAGGCCGTCGCCACCAACCGGGACAAGGCGTTCAGCACCGAGGGCTTCTACGACTACCTGATCGGCCCGTTCTTCCGCCGCGGCATCCTGCTGATGGACTTCGAGGAGCACCGGCACCACCGGCGGATCATGCAGCAGGCCTTCACCCGCGACCGCCTGCTCGGCTACCTCGACGCGATGACCCCGGCCATCGAGCGCGCCCTGTCCCGGTGGCGGCCGAGCGAGCGATTCCCCGTGTACACCGCGGCAAAGCGGCTCACCCTCGACATCGCGACCGAGGTGTTCGTCGGCGAACGGCCCGGTGCGGACGCGGACCGGCTCAGCCAGGCGTTCGTGGCCGCGGTGCAAGGCGGCCACGCGATCGTGCGCGCCGACGTGCCCGGCGGCACCTGGGCGAGAGGACTGCGCGGGCGCCGGATGCTGGAGAGCTACTTCCGGGAGCGGATCCCGGCCAAGCGGGCGGGATCCGGGCAGGACCTGTTCAGCGTGCTCTGCCGGGCCGAGACCGAGGACGGCGACCGGTACTCGGACGACGACATCGTCAACCACATGATCTTCGTGCTGATGGCGGCGCACGACACCAGCACCATCACGCTCGCGATGACCGCCCACTACCTCGGCAAGCACCCGGAATGGCAGGACCGGCTCCGGGAAGAGGCCGCGGCGCTGGGCAAACCGGCGGTCGAGCACGCCGACCTGGACCGGTTGCCGCAGCTCGACATGGTCGTGAAGGAAGCCATGCGGCTCAACGCGCCGGTGGGTGCGCTGTTCCGGCAGACGGTCGCGGACACCGAGATCCTCGGCCACCACATCCCGGCGGGCACCAAGGTGGCCGCCCAGATCTACGCGACGCAGCGGCTGGCGCAGTGGTGGCCCGAGCCGGACGTGTTCGACCCGGAGCGCTTCGCCGAGCACCGCAGGGAGGACAAGGTGCACCGCTACGCGTGGGCGCCGTTCGGCGGTGGCGCGCACAAGTGCATCGGCATGCACTTCGGGACCATGGAGGTGAAGGCGATCCTCCACCAGCTCCTGCTGAAGTACCGCTGGAGCGTCCGGCCCGACTACGAGCCGCCGATGCGCTACGGCACCGGCCCGATGCCCACCGACGGTCTCCCGATCCGCCTCCGCCGCGCGTGAGCTGATTCGGCTCGGGCTTCGCCATAAGAGGATCCGCAGTGCAGCCCAACTTTCCTTCAGAACATTAGCCCATTCCGGTGAAATTTCGCGCTCGGGCGTGCAAAGGTCCAGTCCTACTGTCAACCCACATCCCCTTGTGTGAGGAACGTTGAAGAGGCTGATTGCACCCCTGGCTGCGGCGCTGGTGATCGGGCTGGCGGGCTGCGGCCCCGCGGTGCCGACCGTGCCCAAGACCAGCACGGACTCCAGCAGTTCGGAGTCCGGTAGCTCGGAAACCGGTGAGGCGAGCGGGGAAACCACCGGCGGGCCGGTGGCCTTCGGTGAGTCCGTCGAGGTCAAGAAGGACGCCGGCGCCAAGCTGAAGGTGTCCATCGCGGCCCCCGCCGACCTCGACCCCGCGCAGGCGAGCTTCCCGCCGGAGGTGGGCAAGTACGTCGCCGTCGACGCGAGCGCCGAACTGCTGGCCGGCACCGTCGACAACATCAGCGACGACGAGTTCACGCTGGTCGACGCGCAGGGAAACCGCTACGAGGCGGCCACCGTGACGCTGGACAACATGTTCCTCCACCTGCTGACCGAAGGTGAACCGGTTTCAGGCAAGATTGTCTACGACGTTCCGGCCGACGCGACCGGGTTCACCGTCGAGTACGCGCCGACCGATGCCAACGAGAAGCCGATGGGCGTGCTCGCCACCTGGAAGTAACGTTTCGCGTTTCCCGGCCGGGTCATTCGGTCCCCTTTTGGGATCGAGCGACCCGGCCATTTGTCGCTCGGTAGAGCTAAAAAATCAACACTATCGTGCGAAGGCCCCTTAGTAACGAATCAAGGCAATCGATCGAGAATGACCGTTTCGCCTGGTCAAGGCCTTGATCGACTGAATCGATCCCCGATCGGCCGACGTCACCCGCTTGCAGGTCCGGGTTAGCGTCCATTCGGCGTTGATCTCCCCAGGTCACAGCCGAATCGCACTACGGGGCCAGGAGCCGATCATGAGTCCACGTACGACAGCCGCCAAGCGCAGGATCCAGCTGGGTGCTGCTCTCGGGGCACTGTGCGTCGCGCTCTCCGGATGCGGCACCGCGCCGGCGGCCCAGTCCGCGCGGCAGGTCATGGCCCGGGCCGACCTGGGCATGCAAGCACCGTCCAGCACCTTCACCGAATTCCCCACCGCGCCGAAAGACCCTGCGCCGGAAGGGGAAACGGAAGGCGTCGTCCTGCACGTCAAGCAGGACATCGCGGTGCACCACGACCCGGACGGTGCGGTGTTCGCCAAGCTGCCCGCATCGCAGCTGGAGAACCCGACCTGGGTGCCGATCATCGCCGAACGCGGGCCGTGGGCGCAGGTGCTGCTCCCGTCCCGCCCCAACGGGAGCACCGGCTGGGTCCGCACCGACGGGCCCGTCGAACGCGCCCGCACGCCCTACGTGGTGGACGTCGACATCGACGGGCGGCGCCTCGTGGTCCGCAAGGACGGCGCCCCCATCGGCGAATGGGTGGTTGGAGTCGGAGCGCCGAAGTCGCCGACCCCGCGCGGCCGGACCTACATCATGGCCGCGATCGAGGAGACGGTGACCAAGTTCAGCCCGATCATCCTCCCGCTGGGCACCCACTCCAACACCTACAGCACCTACGGCGGCGGCCCCGGCACTGTCGCGCTGCACGGCTGGCCGAACTCTTCGGTGTTCGGCCAAGCCGCGAGCGACGGATGCGTCCGCGTGCCCGACGATGCGCTCCAGCTGCTGACGACTCTGCCGCTGGGAACCCTGGTCCACCTGCGGTGATCACCGAGGATGGAAATATCCCGAAAGACGAGGAATTGGGAGGGAGCTATGCGTAGAAGTGCTTGCCTCGCAGGCGCGTTCATCGCTGGCGCGGGACTGCTGGCCGGAGGCCTTCCGGCGTTCGCCGACTCGGCGGACAACGACGGCATCAACGCCGGCAACGACAACAACGTGAGCGTGGCGCCGATCCAGCTCTGCGGCAACAACGTCGCGGTGCTCGGCGCGGTCGTGTCGGCGCTTTCGCCGCAGGCCAACAACTGCGTCAACGCGCCCGTCGTGGACCACCCGCAGCACGACGGCTCGGCGGAGAAGCCGCCGTCCGGGGACGACGACACCCCGCCGAGCGACGGCTCCACCCCGCCTGGCGACGGCTCCACGCCTCCGGGTGACGGCTCCACGCCGCCTGGCGACGGTGCCATGCCTCCGGGTGGCGGTGCGGCCCCGCCGGTGCAGGGCGCGACCCCGCCGGCCCAGAGCACGACCCCGTCCAACTCGAACCTGCCCACCGCGCCGTCCCCGGCGCCGGTGGTCGGGCACCACGCGGTCACGGGCTGATCGACGAACACCCCGCCACCTGAACGGGTACAACACTCCGTTCAGGCTGGCGGGGGTTCGGGATCACAACTACATTCCGGAGCTGCGTAGATCACTACGTGCTCCACGTGGTCGTCCCGGCTCGGACGACCACACCCCCTGCGGTGGTGTCCGGCGAAGTACTCCCCCTCTCTTCGCTGGGCACCACCGTTTTACGTTTTCAGGTGGTCCTTTTGCGGGGCGGTGCGGGTGGCGGAACCTCAGCGCCCGCCCGGGGAGGCGAGGACGCTCGCGGTCAGCGCCGGGTTGCTGGAGTCCTGGCACTCCTCGCCCGGTTCGGGACCTTCGCCGAAGCCGGACCAGCCCTGCTTCACCGCGCCCGGCTGGTCGGGCGGCGTGGTGTCGGTCAGGCCGATCTTCTTCACCGTGCGGTCGATGATCTCCAGCTGTCCGCCGCGAACCCACAGCGCGCTGGCCGCGTCGTCGTTGCTGGAGCGCAGCATCGGCTCGAGCAGCGCGCGATCCTCGGCCGGGATCTCCGCGCCGTCGAGGTTCTCCAGGTAGTCGATGGCGATGAGCAGCTTCACCAGCGATGCCGACCGGAACTGGTAGTGCTCGTTCTGCTCGGCCTGGGTTTCCCCGGTTTCCGCGTCGACCACGACGTACCCGGTGGTCACCTCGCTCGGAGCCGCGTGGGCGGGAGACGCCGCGAGCAGAACTGCGGTCGCCGTCGCCAGACCGGCAACGGCCTTCTCCGTGAACTTCACTCGTGCCCCATGGCACTCTCTGGTGTGCCCCTGGGGACGAAGCTACGCGCGCGCAACCCGGAAACGATCATGGAATGACCGGGTTCGGGGGCGACGCCCCTGCCCCGTCCGGCGCACCCCGCATCACCCCAACGACCCACGCGGGGGCTAATACCCCGCCGC
>NZ_JBEOVY010000471.1:0-4838 GCF_040295745.1 Saccharopolyspora sp. NPDC002686 | reverse complement strand
GGCGCCTCGGCCGAGGCGCCCCGCACTCGCTGCGGTCAGGCGAGGTCGGCGAGCGTCTTGCGGAGTGCCGCGACCGCCTCGACCAGCTCCTCCGGGCGGGCCGAGAGCGGCGGGCGGGCGCGCAGGGAATCCGGACCGGACGGGAGGAACAGCGTCTTGTAGCTGTCCCGGGCGATCGCCAGGGCCCGGTCCCGCTGGGCCGGGTCGTGGAAGGTGATCGCGCACATCAGGCCGCGGCCGCGCGGGGCCTTGACCAGCGACGGAAACTCCGCCGCCAGGTCGCGCAGCTCGCCGAGCAGCAGCTCGCCCATCTGGCGGCTGTGCTCGAGCAGCCCCTCGGCCTCGACGACCTCGAGGATGCGGGTCGCGCGGACCATGTCGACCAGGGAACCGCCCCAGGTGGAGCTGATCCGGCTGGGCTCGCGGAACGCGTTGTCGGCGATCTCCAGGACCCGGCGCCCGCCCATCACGCCGCACACCTGGAGGCGCTTGCCGAACGCCACCAGGTCCGGCTCGAGGCCGAGCGCCTGGTGGGCCCACGCCTGACCGGTCAGCATGCCGGTCTGCACCTCGTCGGCGACGGTGAGCACGTCGTTCTCCCGGCACAGCGCCTGCACCGCCTGCAGGAACTGGGGGCGCAGGTGGCGGTCGCCGCCCTCGCCCTGGATCGGCTCGTAGACGAAGCAGGCGATCTCCCGGCCGTAGCGCTGCACGGCGGCGCGCGCGGCGTCGAGGGCCACCACTTCCTCGGGCAGCAGTTCGGCGCTGTCCCAGCGCTCCCCCGGTTCGATCGCCGGGCTGGGGATGCGCGGCCAGTCGAACATCGGGTAGTCGCGGATCTTCGTCGGGTCGGTGTTGGTCAGCGACATCGTGTAGCCGCTGCGGCCGTGGAAGGCCTTCTCCAGGTGCAGCACGCGGGAGCCGCGCACGCCGATCCCCTTGCGCGCGTTGACCTTCGTCTTCCAGTCGAAGGCCACCTTCAGCGCGTTCTCCACGGCGAGGGTGCCGCCGTCGATGAAGAACAGCAGCGGCAGCTCGTCGATGCCGACCACGCGCCGGAACGTCTCGGCGAAGCGGGCCTGCTCGAACGTGGCGAAGTCCGGGTTGGACGGCTTCACCCGGCTGGCGCGCACCAGCGCGGCCTCGAACTCGGAGGCCCGCAGGCCGGGGTGGCCGTGCCCGAGCGGCGCCGAGCTGAAGAACATCGTCAGGTCGAGGTACTCGGTGCCGTCGCGCGCGTCGCGCAGCTTGCAGCCATCGCCCGCGTCGAGGTCCACGACGATGTTCATCAGGTCGCCGGTGACCTGCGCTTTCAGGGCCTCCACGACGTCGGTCCCCGCCTCGCGCGGCGCGGGTACGCCAGTCGGTGCCACGTCGCGAACGGTCTCGTGCTGAGCGGTCATCTTCGGCCTCCCGGACGCCGTGTCACGCATCACTTGTCAACAAGAATTACATCAGGGTTGCGAGAAGAAGCAACATCTTTCCGACAAGACTGCGTGAAGGCGAAAGATTTTCTTTCGCTGGCGGCAGGAGGGTCCCCGACCTGCGGGGAAGGGCACGGCTTAGCCGAGGAGGTGTTCGCGGCCGAACATGGTGGCCGCGGCGCGGGCGCTGGGCGTGCCCGCATCGAGGTCGGCGCCCGCTTCGCGGAGCACCCGCACGACCTCTTCTTCGCCCTTGAACAGCGCTCCCGCGATGGGCGACTGGTCGCGGTCGTTGCGCAGGTCCGGATCGGCGTCGCGATCGAGCAGCGCGCGCACCGTGCCGGCGTGGCCGTGGTAGGCCGCGAGCATGAGCAGGCTGTTGCCCGCCGGGTCGGTCGCGTCGACCGGCAGGCCGTGGTCGAGGAACTCGGCCAGCTCCGCCGTCCGGCCTTCGCGGGCCAAGTCCATGGCGATCGCCACGACGCGCTCGATCTGCTCCGGGGTCAGTCCATCGCTCATGGTGGTTCTTCCTGCTCTCACTGGAAAAAGGGGCGGCGGCCGCATGCGACCGCCGCCCCGCTACGAGTCCTCAGACCCGGGTCGAGCTCAGAGCTCGCCCGCGGCCAACGCCTCGATGGCCTTGCGCACGCCCTCGCCGTAGGCCGGGTCGGCCTTCGTGCAGTTGGCGATGTGGCGCTCCTTGGTGGCCTCGGAGGCGCCGTCGATGGCCCGCGCGGTGTTCTCGAACAGCACCTGCTGCTGCTCCGCCGACATGCTGCGGAACAGGTTGCCCGGCTGCTCGTAGTAGTTGTCGTCGTCCTCGCGGTAGTTGAACCGGTCGGCGACGGCGCCCACAGCCTGGGCCGGGTCGCGGTACGCCGGCTGCTCCTGCCAGCGGCCGTAGGAGTTCGGCTCGATGGCCGGGGTACCGCCCTGGTTGATCCGCATGGCACCGTCGCGGTGGAACGAGTTCACCGGGTTCTTCGGCGCGTTGACCGGGATCTGGTGGTGGTTCACGCCCAGGCGGTAGCGCTGCGCGTCACCGTAGGAGAACAGCCGGCCCTGCAGCATCCGGTCCGGGGAGAAGCTGATGCCCGGGACCACGTTGGCCGGGTTGAAGGCAGCCTGCTCGACCTCGGCGTGGTAGTTCTCCGGGTTGCGGTTGAGCTCCCACTCGCCGACCTCGATCAGCGGGTAGTCCTTCTTCGACCAGACCTTGGTCAGGTCGAAGGGGTGGAAGCGGTAGTTCTCCGCGTCGGCCTCCGGCATGATCTGCACGTACAGCTTCCACTTCGGGAAGTCGCCGTTCTCGATCGACTCGTACAGGTCGCGCTGGTGCGACTCGCGGTCCTTGCCGACCAGGGCCTCGGCCTCGGCGTCGGTCAGGTTCTTGATGCCCTGCTGGGTGCGGTGGTGGAACTTGACCCAGAACCGCTCGCCCTCGGCGTTGATGAAGCTGTAGGTGTGCGAGCCGAAGCCGTGCATGTGGCGGTAGGACGCCGGGATGCCGCGGTCGGACATCACGATGGTGACCTGGTGCAGCGCCTCGGGCAGGTTGGTCCAGAAGTCCCAGTTGTTCTCGGCGTTGCGCATGTTGGTGCGCGGGTCGCGCTTCACCGCGTGGTTGAGGTCCGGGAACTTCAGCGGGTCGCGGAAGAAGAACACCGGGGTGTTGTTGCCGACGAGGTCCCAGTTTCCCTCTTCGGTGTAGAACTTCACGGCGAAGCCGCGGATGTCGCGCTCGGCGTCGGCCGCACCGCGCTCACCGGCGACGGTGGAGAACCGGACGAACAGGTCGGTCTTCTTGCCGACCTCGGAGAAGATCTTCGCGCTGGTGTACTGGGTGATGTCGTTGGTCACCGTGAAGGTGCCGAACGCGCCCGAACCCTTCGCGTGCATCCGCCGCTCCGGGATGACCTCGCGGTCGAAGTGCGCCAGCTTCTCCAGGAACCAGACGTCCTGCAGCAGCATCGGGCCGCGCGGACCGGCGGTCAGGGAGTTCTGGTTGTCCGGGACCGGGGCACCGGCCACCGTGGTCAACGGTTTCTGGTTGTTCTCAGTCAAAACTCGCTCCTCGGTGGGGTCTTCAGTCAGTCGTTCGCCCGGTGCAGCCGAAGCAGTCGGGTCTGCTGCCTCAGCGGTCGCAACAGCGTCGGCGCCCGCATGCGGATGCTCCGAGACCATCACGAGCACGGCAACCCGAAGCCGGGTCGCTCGGCAGCGGACGGCACGTCCAACAGCTATCAGCTTTTCTGGAACGAGTCAAATAAACACGCGCCCCGATCGACGTCGGAGCGAGGGAGTTCACCTCGCCGAACCCGCACGTCAACGCCCCGGCAAACCCACCCGAGCCATCCCGGACAACCCGAACGAGTGACGTCCCAGCCCCCTCGACCGACCAAGGCGGCTGTCGATCAGCCGCTCAGGCGGGCGAGGAATTCGATGCTCGCGGGACCGGACGGCATCTCGGGAAGCGCGACGTGCTCCCCCGCGAACACCTCGACGTCGACGGCCTGCCCGTTGCCGGTTCTGGCGGAGTAGCGCCCCTCCGCAGGAATCGCGGTTCCTGCTGCTGCGCGGAGCATTCCGCCGCTGACGTGCCCGTCGATGCGGTGGGGCCTGCCCAGCGCGCGTGCTGCGGACCGGACGTCGCCGCGGCGCAGGCACTCCCGGATCCGCGTGGAGGAGTGCGGTGCTTCTCCCGCTTGCACCAGGGGGATTTCGTGGGCGGTGAAGCCGTGATCGGCGCCGAGTTCGTGCAGCGTGGCCGTGGTGCCGCTGCCCCGGTGACCGAACGTGAAGTTGGCGCCCACGACGACAGCAGCGGTTCGCAGACCGCTGGCGAGCACCTGCTCGACGAAGCTCGCCGGCGGAAGTTGCGCGAATCCGCGGGTGAACGGCAGCACCAGCACCGCGTCCACGCCGAGATCGCAGGCCAGCTCGGCGCGCCGCTCGACGGTGGTCAGCGACGCTGTGTCGCGCGGCGCGCCGACCACTCGTGCCGGATGCGGGTCGAAAGTGACCATCACCGCGGGAAGTCCGAGTGCGCGTCCGCGCCGGACGGCGTGGCCGATCAGGTGCGCGTGTCCGCGGTGGACGCCGTCGAAGACGCCGAGCGTGGTCACGCACGGGCCCCGTCCGGCGGGGATGTCGCCGAGGCCTCGCCACAGCCGTGCGCGGGAGGTCGTCGCGGTGGTCACGGCTGCGCTGCCAGGTCGGAGGGGTGTTGTGCGAGCGGGAGGTCGAGCAGAACGGTGTCGATGCGGTCGATCCGCGCGTCGTTCATCAGATCCTCGTTCTGTTGGGGTTCCGCCGGGCCCGCGCTCCGTTTCGCGGGCCCAGCGGTGGCGTCGACGCGGTCATCCCCGCGGCGACCGTCGCCAGGGCACGTCCGCGCTGGTCAGGGGCGGCGAG
>NZ_JBEOVY010000470.1:0-4904 GCF_040295745.1 Saccharopolyspora sp. NPDC002686 | reverse complement strand
CCGATCGGGGTCGCGATCTGCGATCTGGAGGGCAAGTTCGTCCAGGTGAACCCGGCGTGGAGGAGGGCGACGGCCGCCAGGGCCGCCGCGATCGGGCCGAGGAGTTGCGGCCCGGACCAGGCGATTCCCGCCGCTCCGAGGATCCCCGACAGCGCGATCGCCAGGTACAGGATCGCGGCGTTGAGGGACACCAGGACCGGTGCCGACTCGGGGGACAGCGTGATCAGCCGGTGCTGCTGCGGGGTCGTGATCGCGAACGCCGCGATGCCGTAGAACGCGATCTCGGCCATCGCCAGCCCGAAGTTCCCCGTGGTCAGCGGCAGCACCAGCAGGCTGACGACCAGCCAGACCAGCGCAGATGCCACCACCCGGCTGCTGCCGAACCGGTCGGCGAGCATCCCGGCGAGGTAGTTGCCGACGGTGCCGATGACCCCCAGCAGGAACATCAGCACCGCCAGCCGGACCCCGCTGCCACCGGTCGCCGGGCCGAACACCGCCCCGATGTAGGTGTAGGGCAGGTAGACCGCGGTGAACGCGATGAGCGTGGTCGCCAGCACCACCAGCACCCGCCGGTCGCCGAGCGGAGCCAGCCGCTGGCGCAGCCCCTCCACCGCCGGCGTCGCCACCTCGGCCGGCACCAGCCGCAGCACGCCGAGCAGCCCCAACACGGCCAACCCGGCGACGAACCACATCGTCACCCGCCAACCGAAGAACGCGCCCAGCGCGGTCCCCAGCGGTGCGCCCATCGCCGTCGCGGCGGTGAAACCTGTTGTCACAGCGGCGATAGCGCGTCCACGCCGATCGTCCGGAACCAGTGCGGAAGCGGTGACCGCAGCGGTCGGCACGAACAGCCCGGCACCTGCTGCGGCGACCACCTGCGCGGCGATCACCAGCGGGAACGACGGCGCGAGCGCAGTCGCGACGTTGCCCACCAGGTAGACGCCCGTCGCGAGCACCAGCACCCGGCGCCGCTGCCAGCTCGCGGTCACCGTGGCCAGCACCGGCGCGAGCAGGGCGCAGGTGAGCGCGAACGCGGTGACCACCTGGCCCGCGGCGCCGATCGACACACCGAGAGTGCTGCTGAGCTGCGGCAACAGCCCGGCGAGCACGAACTCGCAGGTGCCCACGGCGAAGGTGCCGAACCCGAGCACCGGCACCGCCCACCGGCTCGGCGCTGCGGTGTCCACTGTGGAGGTCATGAGCGTGCTCCGATCTGCTGGGCCAGTTCCGACGCAGCCAGGCCGAGGGCGATGAAAACCGCTGCCGCGAAGGGCAACGAGGTGGGCGAGAGCTCCAGGACCGCAGCGCCGAGCGCCCCGGACAACGACACCGCGAGGTAAGTGCTGGAGGCGTTCAGGGAGATGACGAACGACGTCGCGGCGGGCGCGGCCTCGATCAGCCGGTGCTGCTGCGGCACCGTCACCGACCAGGCCGTCAGCCCGAAGACCACCACCGCGATCCCGGCGCCGATCAAGGTGCTCGCGAAGAACGGCAGCAGCAGGAAGTTGGCCAGTGCGACCACCATCGCGACCGCGATCACCCGCCGGGCGCCGAACTTGTCGGTCCACCCGCCGCTGACCAGGTTGCCGATCGTGCCCGCGGTGCCGGACAGGAACAGCAGCACCGCCAGCAGCGCGCCGCTGCCGCCGGTGGCGGGCTCGACGATCACGCTGATGTAGGTGTTCACGATGTAGATGCCGACGAACAGCGCGACCGTGGTCAGCAGGACCAGCACGATCTTCGCGTTGCGCAGCGGCGCGAGGCGTTCGCGCAGACCCGCGGGTGGTGGTGCCGGGATCGTCGGGAGCAGCACGGCGATACCGAGTCCGGCGGCTGCGCCGAGCGCGGCGACGAACCACATCGTGCCGCGCCAGGTCGTGACCGATCCGAGCAGCGTGCCCAGCGGAACGCCGAGCGCCGTCGAGGTCGTCAGGCCCAGCGTGACCAGCGAAATCGCCCGGGCCCGTTGGGATTCCGGCGCGAGCGCGGCGGCGGCTGCCCCGGAGATCGGGGTGACCATCGCAGCGCCGGCGGCGGCGATGACGCGCGTCGCCAGCACTGCGGCGTAGGTCGGTGCGAGCGCGGTGGCGACGTTGCCGAGCACGAAGACCGCGAGCGCGGTGAGCAGGACCTGGCGGCGCGGCCAGGTGCCGGTGAGCGTCGCGAGGATCGGCGAGAGCACGGCGTAGGCGATGGCGAAGACGGTCACCAGCTGGCCCGCCTGAGCGATCCCGATCCCCAGGTCGGTCGAGATCTCCGGCAGCACACCGGCGACGACGAACGCGTCGGTGCCCACCGCGAAGGTGCCCAGCGCCAGCACCGCCACCCGGAACGGGACGCGCGCGACGGGTTCAGCGGTCGTGGTCAACGGGACTCCCCAAAACGGTACCGATCGTTTCCATGTTGGCAGACGGTACCGATCGTTTCCGTTTTCGCGCAAGGTGGGATATCGTGCGGACATGGCGACACGAGCACGAGAGCGCCTGGTCGAGGCCGCGGAGCAGCTCTTCTACAGCGAGGGGATCCGGGCGGTCGGCGTCGAACGGCTGGTCGCCGTCTCCGGAGTGGGCCGCGCCTCTTTCTACCGGCACTTCGCCGGCAAGGACGACCTCGTGGTGACCATGCTGCGCGGCTACGACGAGCGCTTCCGGGCCTGGCTGGCCGAAGCGGTCGAGGCCCTTGGTGGCGGACCGCTAGCGGTGTTCGACGCCCTGGCCGCCAGCTTCGAAGCCGAGGGCTTCCGAGGCTGCGCCTCGATCAACGCGATGGTCGAGATGGCCGACGCGGACAGCGCGGCTCACCAGGTCGCGGCCGAGCACAAGACCAAGGTCATCGACTACCTGGACTCGCTGCTGATCGCGGCCGGTCAACCTCGCCACCGGGACCTCGCGGAGCAGTTCATGCTCCTGTTCGACGGCGCCATCGTCACGGCGCTGCGCGAACGCACCGCAGAACCCGCCCACCGGGCCAAGGCCATCGCGGAATCCCTGCTGAGGGCCTGACCGGGGAGATCGTCCAACGTGGACGGAAAAAGCGGGGAATGCGTTCTCCCCGCCTGTTTCAAGGTATAGCGCACCAGGGGGCTTGCGGCAAGACCCGGGTCGTGCCGCAGAATCGTCGTCCGAAGCCAGGACCAGCGAAAACCGGTGTCCTCGACAGCGCGAGCGCATTCGAGGACCGGTACCTGCTGGCCACTCTCCTCGGACGGGGCGTTGCGAATGATCGACGTGATCGTGGTCGGTGCTGGACCGACCGGTTTGATGCTGGCCGCCGAACTGCGGCTGCACGACGTGAACGTGGTCGTGCTGGAGCGGGATCTGGAGCCGACCGAGGTCGTCCGCGCGGGCGGCCTGCACGTGCGCAGCATCGAGCTGATGGACCAGCGCGGCCTGCTGGATCGCTTCCTCGCGCTGGGCAGGAAGCACGAGACAGGTGGCTTCTTCGCCGGAATCGACAAGCCGTGGCCAGGCCAGATGGACACGGCGCACGGCTACGTCCTCGGCATCCCGCAGCCGGTCATCGACCGCCTGCTGGCCGAGCACGCCACCGAGCTCGGCGCCGAGATCCGGCGCGGCTGCGAGCTGATCGGGCTGAGCCAGGACGACGACGGCGTGACCGCCGAACTGGCCGACGGCACGCAGCTGCGCTCGCGCTACCTCGTCGGCTGCGACGGAGGCCGCAGCTCGGTGCGCAAGCTGCTCGGCGTCGACTTCCCCGGCGAGCCCAGCAAGATCGAGACGCTGCTGGGTGAGGTGGAGCTGACCACACCGCCGGAGGAGCTGATGGCGGTGGTGACCGAGGTCCGCAAGACCCAGAAGAGATTCGGCGCCATTCCCCTGGAAGGCGGCGGGTACCGCGTGATCGTGCCCGCTGCGGGGCTGACCGAGGACCGCGCGGTCCCACCGACCCTGGACGAGCTGAAGCAGCAGCTGGTGGCGATCGCGGGCACCGACTTCGGCGCGCATTCACCGCGCTGGCTGTCCCGCTTCGGCGACGCCACCCGGCAGGCCGAGCGCTACCGCGTCGGCCGGGCGCTGCTGGCCGGCGACGCGGCGCACATCCACCCGCCGACGGGCGGCCAGGGCCTCAACCTCGGTGTCCAGGACGCGGCCAACCTGGGCTGGAAGCTGGCCGCCGAGATCCGTGGCTGGGCCCCGGAATGGCTGCTGGACAGCTACCACGCCGAACGACACCCGGTGGCCACCGACGTGCTGACCAACACCCGCGCGCAGATCGAGCTGATGTCCCTGGACCCGGGCCCGCAGGCCGTGCGCCGCCTGCTGTCCGAGCTGATGGACTTCGAGGAGGTCAACCGCTACCTGATCGAGAAGATCACCGCGATCGGTGTCCGCTACGACTTCGGCGAAGGCCACGACCTGCTCGGCCGCCGCCTGCGAGACGTCGAGCTGAAGCACGGACGCCTCTACGAGCTGATGCACCGAGGCCGCGGCCTCCTCCTCGACCAAACCGGCCAGCTCTCGACGGAAGGCTGGGCGGACCGCGTCGACCACGTCGTGGACGTCAGCGAAGAACTCGACGTCCCGGCCGTCCTGCTCCGCCCGGACGGCCACGTGGCATGGGTCGGCGAAGACCAGCAAACCCTGCGCGTACATCTGGAAAAGTGGTTCGGCCGCTGAAGCCCTGATAGTTCCGCGAAGACCCGTGAGTCTTTTGAGCTCCTATAACAGCCCAAAAGACTCACGGACCCGCGACACCACAGCTCGAAGCGACCAGCGCTTGATTGCGCTGAGGGAGCTCGACCACTGCGGGCGGTCGGCGCGGTCCTGCAGAACTCCGGGCACGGTCGCCCGAGCGACCTTATGGCTCAGCACCCCGGTGCAGGTCCGCAAATTCAATGGAAATTTGAGGTCCGATTTCCATTGAATTTGCGGACCTCCGGTGCG
>NZ_JBEOVY010000469.1:0-4964 GCF_040295745.1 Saccharopolyspora sp. NPDC002686 | reverse complement strand
GACTCGGGCAACGTGACGATCTTCGGCGAGTCCGCCGGGGCGACCTCGGTGGTCACGCTGGCGGCCGGATCGGCGGGGAGAGGCTTGACATCCGGTCCGCAGCCCCCAAAATCCCCAAATCACGGGGATGGCCAACAAACAACGGAACCAACACAAGTCCCAACCACCCCGAAAACCGCAGCTGAACTCCACCGCGTCGTCCACGATCCAAACCGACGCCCGGTGTGATCTAGCCCGTTAACCCAGGTGCAACCGCAGTTCGAACGGATGCAACACAGCCCCGCAACCATGGAACCCATGCCGCCCACATCGCACCGCCATCAGCGCGGGAACTGGACCCGCGAACTCGTCGAGCTCGCCGCCCTGTTCCTGGCGGCGGGCGCGGTGAACCTGGCCATCACGCACGCCCCGACGATCAGCTCGACCGCGCTGGTCGTGATCGGCGCATTCCTGCTCGCAGCCGCAGCGTTCCGCCGATCAGCCAAACGCCCACCCCGGCCCGAAGCCCCAGCAGCGGAACCAACTCCGGAAGCCGCAGAAGTCCGCCAAACCCTGTGGCGCCTGCGAGCCTCGGTCACCGACACCCCGGGCAGGCTCGCCCGCCTGGCCGGCGGCTTGGCCGCACTCGGCGCCGACATCCGAACCATGCAGGTGCACCCGGTCGAGGACGGCGCAGTCGACGAGGTCCTCCTCCACGCACCGGACCGCATCACCCGCTGGGACTTGATCAAAGCCGTCGAAGCGGCCGGCGGAAGGGACGTCGTGGTCGCCCGAGCAGACGTGCGGGAGCTCGAGGACGTCCCGACGCGCACCGCGAACCTGGCCGCAGACCTGGTCGGCGGCTGCACGGATCTCGTCCAGGCCCTGCGCGCACTCCTGGGCAGGGTCGACGTCCGCTGGCAGGAGGAGTCCCCGGAGGTCGGCTCGTTCACCGGCCAGGAGATGCACCTGACCGCTCCGGGCGGGGGCGTCCTGGTCCTGACCCGCCCGGGCGGGTCGTTCACCCCGGCCGAGTTCGCCCGGGCCAGCGCGATGGTCGACCTGGCAGCCACCTGCCGCGCACGCCTGCGCCCGACGTCGGAATCCGTCCGAACGTCGAGCGGCGTGGACCTGACCATCCGCCAGGCCGATCGATCGGACGTGGACCTGGTCGCCGAGTTCCACGAGCGCTGCTCCAGCGCGGCCCGCTACCGGCGCTACTTCGGCCCTGGCCCGGCCTCCGGCGAGCGTGGTCTGCAACGCCTGCTCACCCCCGCGCTCGGCCGCTCGCTGCTGGTGCTGTCGCCGGACGGAGACGTCGTCGGCATGGGAAACCTGATGTACGACGGCGACGGCGGTGAGATCGCCCTGCTGGTCCGGGACGACTGGCAGCGCCGGGGGATCGGCACGGTCCTGGCCGAGGAGCTCGTCGACCACGCCCAGCGGCTTGGCCTCCGCACCCTCACCGCGCACACCCACCTCGACAACACCGCGATCGCCCGAACCCTCCGCGGCGCAGGGCTCAAGCTGGTCGGCGCGCCGGAGCCGGGGGAGTGGTCGTGGTCCCGCGACCTCCAGCCGTCATGACGGGGGAGCGGCCGGCGAACCACACGGCGGCGACCACCACGGCGCATCCGACCAGCTGGCTCGCCGCGGGAGTTTCCGAGACGACGATCATGCCGAGCGCCACGGCCAGAACCGGCTGCAGCAGCAGCAGCGAGGCGGAGGTGTTGGGTGCCAGCCGGGGAATCGCCGCCGCCATCAGCAGGAATGCCGCGACCTGCCCGACCAGCGCCAGCACGACCAGCCACGACCAGGACGCGACCGGCAGGTCGAGGCTGATGCCGGTGGTGGCCGCGCCGATCAGCCCGGCCACCGCCGCGGCCGAAGCCGTCGCGACGCACACCGGAGTCACCACGTGCCGCGGACTGCGCTGGCCGGAAAGGCGGTTCAGGTAGAGGTAACCGGCATAGGCGGCACCGGCCGCCAGTCCCAGCACCGTCCCGCGCACTTGGTGCTGCGCGTTCGGGTCGTGCGAGAGCGCACCGCCGACCAGGACGATCCCGGCGAGCATGACCGGGCAGGTGAGCAGGAAGCGCCTGCGGATCGGGGTTCCGCCGAAAATCCGCGCCAGCGCGGGGAAGATGACCACTTGCACGTTGATGAGCACGGTGGAGATTCCGGCCCCGACGTCGAGGACGCTCGCCGTCCACATCGCGTAGTCCAACCCCAGGAGCGCACCGGCGGTGAGGGCGCACCACACCAGCCACGGCTCGAACCGGCCGTGCCGTCGGCATTCCCGGACGGCCAGCGGCACGAGCGCGATCAGTGCGAGCGCGCAGCGCAGGAACGCCGCTGTCCCGGCGTTGACGTCCGCGAGCTTGACGACGATCGCGGAGAAGGACAGGCAGCCGGCTCCCGCGATCATCAGCAGCACCGGACCAGTGGTCCTGGTGGGTTGCGAGATAGGAGGGGTAGGCGTGACCACGATCCTCACTGTGCCAACCAGGAGGCGAAAGCACTATTGACCAGTTTTTGCACATCGGCGTTAGCCTGGCTTACGTGATGAACTGGGAGCGTCTTCGGGTCTTCGCCACGGTGGCGGAGCAGTCGTCGGTCACGGCCGCGGCGGAAGCCCTGCACCTCACGAGGCCGGCGGTGTCCCAGCACCTGCGCAAGCTCGAGCGCGAGACCGGGTGCCGGCTGGTCGAGCCCGCGGGCCGGGGGATCCGGCTGACCAACGCCGGGCAGGTGCTGGCCGAGGCGGCGCGGTCGGTCACCGCCGCGGTCAGCGCTGCCGAACACGACCTGGCCGACATCCACCAGCAGATCATCGGATCGCTGCGCATCGGCGCCGTCGCCAGCGCGCTGCGGCTCTTCGTCCTGGACGCGCTGCGGGCGCTGACCGCCGAGCACCCGAGGCTGCGCCCGACGGTGCGCGACGGCGAGGGCGTCGACCTGATTCCCGCGCTGCGACTGGGAAAGCTGGACGCGGTCGTCTTCGAGAGCTGGACCGGCTGGCCCGCTCGCATGCCGGCGGGGGTGGAGCTGACCGAGCTGCTCACCGAGGACGTGCAGCTCGCCGTGGCCGCGGATCATCCGCTGGCGGAGCGGGAATCGGTGCGCGTCGACGAGCTGGCCGGGTTGCGGTGGGCGAGCTGCGCGCCCGGATCCGAACCGCACGAGGCATTGGTCCAGACGTTGCGCTCGCACGCCGTCGACGTCGAGGTGGACCACTGCGTGACCGATTACGCCACCATGCTGTCGATCGTCGCGGCAGGGCTCGCGGTCGCGCTGGTCCCCGGCATCGCGCAACGGCTCGACGAGCCCGGAGTTCGCTACCTGGACTGCGAGCCGCGGATCCGCCGCACCGTAGCGGTGGCTACCCTGGAGGACCGCAGCACCCCGGCGGCACGGGCATTCGTATCCGAATTGTCCCGCACGGCAAATATTTAAACGTTTTGTTGATTTTCGTGAATTCGCGAATTCAACGTCCGGACGGTCTTGACTGGCGCGTTCTGGCTGCGGAAACTCGTTGCTCGCATGGCGAAATCGATTTTCCGCAGGACGAAAGAGCGTGATCATGCGCGAAACCGAACGCAAGACCTCCGGTGGTAGAGCGAAGAAGATCCTTTCCTCGCTGTTCATCCAGGTCCTCATCGCGGCGGCCATCGGCATCGCCGTCGGTCACTTCTGGCCGGACTTCGGTTCGGCGCTCAAGCCGATCGGCGACGGGTTCATCCGGCTGATCAAGATGGCGATCGCGCCGCTGATCTTCTGCGTGGTCGTGGTCGGCATCTGCAAGGCCGGGGACATGCGTTCGGTCGGGCGCATCGGGCTCAAAGCGCTGATCTACTTCGAGGTCGTCACCACCGCCGCGCTGGCGCTCGGGCTCATCGCCGGCAACGTCCTGCAGCCCGGCGCCGGTCTCGACGTCAACCCGGCCACGCTCGACGCGTCCGGTGTGGTGGCGAAGACCCACGGCGAGCAGATACCGGGGCCGGCCGAGTTCGTGCTGCACATGATCCCGGAGAGCGCGGTCGCCGCGTTCGCCGAGAACCAGCTGCTGCAGGTGCTGCTGTTCGCCGTCCTGTTCGCCGCCGGTCTGCTGCACGTCGGGGTCACCCGCGCTCCGCAGGTCTTCGCCTTCGTCGACCAGACCGGCGAGATCATCTTCAAGATCATCGGCTACGTCATGCGCCTCGCGCCGCTCGCGGTGTTCGGCTCGATGGCCTACCTCATCGGTCAGTACGGGCTGTCGTCGCTGAGCACCTACGCGAAGCTGATCGCCGCTTGCTACGGCGCGGCGCTGCTGTTCTGCTGCCTGCTGGGCATCCTGCTCCGCGCCTTCACCGGCCTCAGCTTGTGGCGCTTCCTGCGCTACACCCGCGAGGAGTTCGCCCTGGCCGTGGGCACCGCCTCCAGCGAGGCAGTGATGCCGCGGATGATGGAGAAGCTGGAACGCGCCGGTTGCCGCAAGGAAGCCGTCGGGCTCGTCGTGCCGACCGGCTACTCGTTCAACCTCGACGGCGCCTCCATCTACCTGTCGCTGGCGACCCTGTTCATGGCCCAGGCCGTCGGTGTCGACCTGACCTTCGGCCAGCAGCTGACCGTGATCCTGGTGCTGGTGCTCACCTCGAAGGGCATGGCCGGGGTGCCGGGATCGGCGTTCATCGCCTTGTCCGCCACCGCGTCCGCGGTCGGCGTCATCCCGGTGGCCGCGGTTGCCCTGATGCTCGGCGCGGACCGCTTCATGGACACGATGCGCGTGGTCACCAACCTCCTGGGGAACTGCGTGGCGACCTTCATCGTGTCCAAGTGGGACGGTGCCTTCGACCGGGAGCAGGCCCGCAAGGTCCTGGCCGCGCCCGCGGGGTCGCCCGACGCGCCGGCGCAGGACCACGGTGTCCCCGCCGCGCGCACTCCGGACTCGGACACGACCAAGCTCTGAGCGGCTGGGCGATGCCGTGCCGGGCGGAAAGCCC